>JAHFEW010000036.1:0-14877 GCA_023248215.1 Nitrospira sp. | reverse complement strand
AATGCCGAATACCTCAAGACCAGTCCGCCGAACCAGGTCGCCCAGACACTCGTGCCCTTGCTCAAACAAGCCGGACTCACGAACGAGGTCCGTGCCGTCTCGACCGAATGGCTCGCGCAGCTGGTGGTCCTGGTGAAGGAACGAACCAAAACCCTGGTTGAAATGGTCCACTGGGTGACGCCGTACTTCGGCGAGGCGGTCGTGTTTGAGGAAGAGGCGGCGAAGAAATTCCTGACACCACCCCACGTACCGGTGTTGACCAAGCTGGTGGCTCGATTCGAGGCCTTCCCCACATTCTCAAAACAGGAGTGGGAAGACTCCTTTAAGAAGCTGGTCGAGGAAGAGGGGATCAAAATGGGACAATTGGCACAGCCGGTGCGAGTGGCCCTGACTGGTCGGACGGCGAGCCCCGGACTCTTCGAAGTGATGGAGGTCCTCGGCCGAGACCGCACCTTGCTGAGACTTCGCCGGGGGATTGAGCAGGCCTCGCGATCTTGAGTTGCTGCCGGTCAAGAATCCGCCTCGATCTTGACGGAGTAGAGAAGCTTATATTACTGTGTGGACCGGTTGGGGGATCGTCTAGCGGTAGGACGTCAGTCTCTGGATCTGACTACCTAGGTTCGATTCCTAGTCCCCCAGCCAAAATCTTTTCCACGCCTTGCTATTCAGCTCGACGTCTCGGTTCCGTACCGCGCTGGGGGATCGTCTAGCGGTAGGACGCCAGCCTTTGGAGCTGGCTACCTAGGTTCGATTCCTAGTCCCCCAGCCACTTCTCTCACCCGCTGAGTTTTCCAGCGTCCGGCGGTGGAAATACCGTGTGAAATGTCTCTTGAGGCGTGGGTGCACGACCTCAATGAGCTCGAAGTCGGCGGGACGGTCTACGCACATGATGTTGCCGATGAGATCAATCGCGGCCACGTTCCTCTTTGGCTTCCTCGTGGGATGTCAACCTCTCCCTATGACTCTTTTGGATTCAAGCACTGGCCAATACGTGACTATCCCACCCTGTGACGAGTATGTTCGTCCCTACAAGCGGGCCGTCATCCGGTGGGAGCCGATCCAGGCCTACGTGGGGGAGGAAGTGAAAATCGCGCCAGGGGCGCTCACGGCGTTACGGAATCTCGGAAGGCAGCACGAGGTGGAAGCCCAAAAACTGTGTGACAGCGCGTTTGGTCTCTTCGAAGCAGGACGGCTGAGCTATTTTACTTGTCGCGACGCATTCCTTCGGAACTCTGCACACCAGATCGAGGAGATCAATGTGGTCTTTGAAGAGGTGAGCAGGCTCAAGTATGAAGAAATCAAGAAGCAGTCCGAAAGGATCAACGAGATTCTCCTGGATTACCAGAAACGCTTCTACCCGTTGGGCCAGGTCTGTGGGCCTCCAGGTACGGGGCCCCATCAGCAGAAACTGTGACGGGGCCTTGCCGGAACAGTCCCAGAGCGAGGCCACCTGATCCGCAGTAGACACAGGAGCCGCCGCAGATTGTGCAATATGCATCCAGGCTCCGGTCCCCCCTGTTAATGGCTCGTGGAGGGGATCGTCTAGCGGTAGGACGCCAGTCTCTGGATCTGACTACCTAGGTTCGATTCCTAGTCCCCCAGCCAAATAATCTCTTCCCCAACCCTATTCATGTTTAAGCTGTCAAAGAGTCTCCGGGCGGCGTCGGCCTATGCCTATTGGAATGCGACGGGATCCCTCCACTAAACAGGCAGCGCCTAGAATGAGGGTGTCGACCGCACATCTGACTCCTTGGCATTCTCTGCGTCGGCGGCGTCCGGAGCTTTCAACGGCTTACCCTCATAGGGGGCAGGGGGGGAGTGGTGAACCCATAGTCTCCGAAGAACAAGTCTGTTCTTTTGTCTGAAGCAAAAAAATGGTGCCTGACCTGTTGGCCCCAATCCGTCACGCGTTGCTTTCCATTAAGGAGATACCTCGCCCGAACGGTCCACGGGTACCCTACAGGCTCCAGCGTCGCTTCAATTTGGTGGGTCGTTGTCGTGAGGTTCTTTCTGGCATAGACGAGGTCTCCAGCAAAGTCACCTCCTGGACGAAAATCCCTGCGCCGTTGTCTCCAGACTCTTACCTCGTAGGTCACCTTGCTGATACGGTTCACGAGTCCCTTCTGGTCCGCAACTCGATCTTGGCTGCGCGGAAACTCCTCCCAACGTAACACCGGTTGGAACGAATTGACTTTGCCGACACCGTAGTTGTCAGGATCAGGAGCAGGATCGAGGGGTCGAAGTCCAAACACGCTGTACTCTATAGGACGCGCGCACCCGGTGATGAAGGCCAGCGCCGTGAGGTAGAAGACCGCAGTACGTACAGGAGGCGAGGTACGCAACCGTTTATCCCTCCTGACTTGATGGCAGGACTATGCAAAGACTGAGTTGTTGGAAAACGATGTAGCAAGAACAACGTGTCTGTAATCTTTTCGGCCAGGTCCTTGAAGGCGAGCTCAAACTCCTCACGGAGATGCTGCGCGTCATTGGCACCCCAGATGAGCAGGCCAGTGCTCCGACCAAGGTATTCAAACTCCCCGCGATACAGCTCTTGGTCGGTGGCACGCTGGAGCAGACGAACGCGCGTTACCATGCGGAAGGTTCGGGAGGGGGGAGGGACATGGGAAGTAACTCAGGTGCATAATCATCGATCTCTAGGATCTGGTCGGAATCCGTCAAGGTTCTGGCGCCGAACTCCTTGATCACCTGACCAGTCTCCTCACGCGCAGTCCGTACTAAGGAGTCCCGTAGCCTTTGATGGACTGGTAACTCCGTCAAGGCGTTCTTTACCGCGCTCTCCGCCCTCTCTATCTCCTCCCGGTTTCCACTCAGCCAGTTCCGTTGAAACGCCGATAGCAAGGATAGCGAGGCATATGGAATGGGCCCCCCTGCGGGACATAGACCTGCAGCATCTCCAGCCTGAGAGTACTCGCTAGGCTTTACCAGCCCAAGTGTTAGTTCAGAAGACATCTGACCAGACGCAGCCCCAGTTGTGATTATCCCTAAGGTGCCGAATTGGTTCCGGACCTGGTCAGAGGGCGGGGAGGGAAGGAAATTGTGAGGAACAAATCTAGGGAGTTCGCATCCTGCAAGGCTAAGCAGACAGAGGGACAGCCCAAGGGCTCTTCGGCATGTGCTTAGTGCTTTCACAAGCAATTCTTTGAGATACGGCCGGTCACTACCTGTCCCCTCTCTTCCTTGGGTTCTGAGCGGACAACGGATAAAAGGGGGGCCGTCGACAGCTCACGCACTCTGCACGACTTGGGCGCGTTTCTGATCGAGTTCGGCCCACCGGGCGTAGAGTCGCTCGACTTCAGCCTGTGCCTCCTCTAAGGCCTGGCTTCGTGCCTGCAGTGCTGCGGCATCCGACATGACTGCTGGATCATGCATCGCGGCCTGGCAAGCTGTGACCTGTTCTTCGGCCTTCAGGATATTCTCTTCGATCGTGCCCCATTCCTTCTGCTCGCGATAGGTCAGCTTCTTGGCCTTGCGAACCGGTTCTGCTGAGGCATCGTCTTCCTGAGTGACGGCGGAGAGTCCGTCATTGTCTGGTTCTGTGTCGGATCCGGCGGTCCGTTCTTGCGCGCTTTCCCACTGGGCATAGTCGGCGAACCAGTCCACGCGACCAGTGCCATCCAGCGCCAGAATTATGGTGGAGACGCGATCCAGCAGCCAGCGATCATGGGTCACGAGCACGAGTGCGCCGGGAAATTCCAGCAAGCTGTCTTCCAGTACTTCGAGGGTCGGGATATCCAAGTCATTAGTCGGTTCGTCGAGGATGAGGAGGTCCGCGGGCTGCAGCATGAGCTGGGCAATGAGGAGCCGAGCCTGCTCCCCGCCGGAAAGCCGCGACACCGGAAGGTCGAGCTGCTCGGGTCGAAAGAGGAAGCGCTTTGCCCATGAGGCCAGATGGATCGAACGATCTTGATAGACGACCGCATCACCCGCCGGAGCCAGCGCGCGCCGCAAGGTGGCGGCTTGATCCAGCGACTCGCGATGTTGTTCGAACGAGACGATACGCAGTCCCTCGGCCCGTGTGATCGTTCCCGAGTCGGGCTCCAGCGTGCCGGCCAGTAACCGCAGCAACGTGGTCTTGCCGCTACCGTTGGGGCCAAGGAGGCCCAGGCGCTGACCTGGGCCGAGAAGCAGATCGAGATTCATCACCACCGGTGTGCCGTTGAAACTCTTCGTGACCTGTTGCGCGACCACGAGTTGTTTGGACTTTCGGCCCGAGGCTGAGAAGTCGATACCGATCGCCGACTGCGCGGCACGGGCTTCGGCCTGGTTCAGCTCGTTGATGAGCTTTCCCGCCGACTGAATACGGCCCTTGGCTTTGGTCGTGCGGGCTTTGGGTCCGCGGTGCAGCCATTCCATTTCACGGCGGACGCGATTGGCTAACGAAGCCTGATAGTCGGCCTGTGCCTGGAGGGCGGCATCGCGTTGTTCGAGAAAATCGCTGTAGCGGCCGTGGGCCTCAAACCGGCCATCGGGGTAGCAGCGATTGAGTTCCACCATGCGCGACGTGACCGATTCTAGAAACCGGCGATCGTGGCTGATCACGAGAAAGGCTTTGGCCCGGTTCTTCAACAGTTGCTCCAGCCAGAGGATGCCTTCCAGGTCCAAATGGTTCGTCGGCTCGTCCATGAGCAGCACATCCGGTTCGAGAAGCAAGGCCTGGGTGATGGCCAATCGCTTGCGCCAGCCTCCAGAGAGTGTGGAGACCGCTTGCTCGGCATCGGGAAAGATTCCGATGCTGAGGGCCCTGGCGATCCGGCCGCCCTGTTCGTGAGGATCGAGTCCCTCCTCCGTCAGCGTGTCCTGCAGCACCTGCTCGATGCTGTGGTGCGGGGGAAAGGTGGGTTCCTGTGGCACATAGCCGACGCGCGTGTGGCGACGCAGGGTGCGCGTGCCTCGATCGGGCGATTCGAGTCCGGTCAGGATCTTGAGCAATGTCGATTTGCCGGATCCGTTCGGTCCGATCAATCCCACATGATCGCCGTCGAAGAGTGCCAGGGACAGGTCGGCAAACAAGGCTCTGATCCCATAGCTCTTGCTGATCGATTCGCAACTCAACAGAATGTTCGGCGCCATAGCCTGGATACCTCACTCGAGAAAAGGAAAGATAACAGTATACGGTGTGGGGGCGGCTCGGAGCTAGCGGTTCCGGCAGGCAGTAGACCCGCGGTGTCGCTCGGGTGAGGCGAGAGGTGAGGTCTCTTGAGGATTACTCACAAGGCGAGGTTCAGTGCGCGGTCTTCGCACGTCCGGTGCGAAGGCGTTGCTGAAAGCAGGTCGGACAGAGATGGTAACCGCCCTGAGTTGAGCTGTGAAAAGATTCCATGTTGGCTGTTCCGCAATCAAAACAGCGGACCTGACTTACGAGGGTGCGCGGCAAAGGCGGCGTGGCATCGATGCGCTGAAGTTGGTCATGAAGCCGAAGGGCGGACCGGTGAATGTGCGAGAGGAGCGCTTGCACATCGGTCGCTGCGCCGGGGATGGCTGCTTCCAGCTGCGAGAGGCGCTCGCGAAATGAAGCACTCTCTGTGGCAAGCTCCGCACCGCCTGATCTCGTCACCATCGTCGTGGCTCCTTTGTTGCTGATTGGCTGCCGACCCCGCGAGTCGTGATTCTCGTCCATCGACGAGGAAACGTTCAAGGCTGCCGAAGGCTGGAGTGCCAGTACTTTGTGTGGGACTACCAGGAACGCCTTGTGCGGGACTGTGAGGGGAGCTGGTTAGCGCGGAGCCTGAGCCTTTTCAATCTTGGCCCAGGCGTCTTTGAGCGTGACGGTTCGATTGAAGACAAGCTTGCCGGGGGAGGAATCAGGGTCGGCACAGAAGTACCCCACCCGTTCGAACTGCAATCTGGTGCCCGGAGAGACCGAAGCCAGGCTCGGTTCCACCTTGCAGGCCGGCAGATGCTCCAGAGAACGGGGATTTAAGTGTTGAGTCCAGTCCTGATCGGGTGGAATTTTCCCGGGATCCGTGAGCAGCAGGCTCTCATAGAGCCGTATTTCCGCATCGACGGCATGTGGAGCCGACACCCAATGGATGGTCGCCTTCACCTTCCGTTGTGCCTGCGGCCCACCGCTCCTGGTTTCCGGGTCATAGGTGCACCGCAGTTCCGTGACCTCACCCGTGACCGGGTCCTTCACCAGGCCGACACATTTGATGATGTAGGCATAACGCAGCCGCACTTCGCGACCCGGTGCGAGGCGAAAAAACTGTTTCGGCGGATCCTCTTTGAAATCGTCCTGGTCGATATAGATGGTACGCGAGAAGGGCACCTGACGTGTGCCGGCAGAGGGATCTTCCGGATTGTTGACGGCGTCGAGCTGTTCGACCTGCCCCTCCGGGTAATTCTCGATGACCAGGCGCAAGGGACGGAGCACAGCCATCACACGGGGGGCGCGTTTGTTCAGGTCTTCTCGAACAAAATGTTCAAGAAGCTGCATTTCGACAACGGCATCCCGCTTCGCCACGCCGATCGCGTCGCAGAACGCCCGCAGGGCTTCGGGGGTGAAGCCGCGGCGCCGCAGGCCCTTGAGCGTGGGGAGGCGCGGATCGTCCCAGCCGTTGACCAGCTTACGCTCCACGAGGTCGAGCAATTTTCTCTTGCTCATGACCGTGAAGGTGACATTCAGCCGGGCGAACTCGATTTGCTGCGGGCGTTGCGGGGTCTCGCAGTGCTCGACCACCCAGTCGTACAGTGGCCGATGGTCTTCGAATTCCAACGTGCAAATGGAATGGGTGATGCCTTCGATCGCATCGGAGAGCGGATGCGCGAAATCGTACGCCGGATAGATGCACCATGTCGTGCCGGTGCGATAATGAGCGACATGTCTGATGCGATACAGCACGGGATCACGGAGATTGATGTTCGGCGAGGCCATGTCGATCTTGGCGCGTAGCACGTGCGTGCCGTCAGGAAACTCGCCCGCGCGCATCCGACGAAAGAGATCGAGATTCTCTTCTACGCTGCGAGTGCGAGACGGACTTGCCTGGCCCGGCTCAGTCAACGTACCTCGGTATCGGCGCATCTCGTCGGCCGGCAGGCTGTCGACGTAGGCAAGGCCCTTCCTGATCAGACCCACCGCGTAATCATAGAGACGCTCAAAGTAGTCGGAGGCGAAGAACAACTTGTTGTGCCAGTCGAAGCCGAGCCAGCGGACATCGTCTTGAATTGCTTGGACGTATTCGGGGTCTTCAGTGGTAGGATTGGTGTCGTCCATGCGGAGATGGCAGATCCCGCCCGGCTGCTCGTTGGCGATGCCGAAGTTCAGGCAAATCGACTTGGCATGGCCGATATGGAGATAGCCGTTCGGTTCCGGTGGAAATCGGGTGACGACCCGTCCGGCGTGTTTGCCGGCGGCGCGGTCGGCTGCCACGATCTCACGGATGAAGTCCGAGCGTGAGGGAGACTCTGGTTCGGTGGACATGGTCGTGGTTGTTCCGTCGAGATGTAGATGATGAAACGCGCATGGTTCTATCACAGAACAGCGGGGTGGGAGAAGAGGGATCGGGCCACGGACCTCGCGTCTGAGTCGTGTCGAGTCGAATTTTTCTGGATCGATCGATCGGACTATCATAGAATAACAGTTTGTGACGGGTATTCGACTTGTGGTCATCAAATTTGAAGGAGACTGGATTGTGAGAGGTTGCTGGCGCGCATGGGGGCTTGTGATGTTGCTCGGCGTCTTCTGGCCCGGTGGGGTCTGGGCGGAAGAGCCTGCCCTTCCGGAGACTTGTCGCGCCTTGCCGTTTGACGCGAAGATGCACTGCTATCAGCGGCAGCTGGAAACGGTGCTCCAGACCGATGGTACGGAGCAGGCTCTCACAGCACTGGAGCAGATCACGGCCCAAGACCCCGAGGCGTTACGCGAAGCCCATCCGCTCGTCCACCATGTCGGCCAACGGTCGTTTGCACGGTATGGGACGGCGCCCCTCGCGCTGTCGCATTGCCGGGATGTGTTCTGGTCGGGCTGCTACCATGGTGTGTTGCAGGCCTATCTGAGCAGCTTGTCCGTTGTGGAGGCGCAGCATATCTTGCCCCTCTGCCCGACCAGCGAGACGGTATCGGCCTATTCGTTTCAGCGGTACAACTGTCTCCATGGTTTGGGCCATGGCCTGACCATTCAATTTCGCTATGATCTCCTCAAGAGTCTGGCCTTTTGCGACGCATTGCCGGGGCCTTGGGATCGCGAGTCCTGTTATGGCGGTGTGTTCATGGAAAACATCGTCACGTTCCAGCAGGCGCGACGGGCAGCACCGTCCGGCGGCCACCATCACCACGAAACGGCGACCAGTTTTTTAAATCCGCAAGACCTGTTGTATCCCTGTTCTGTCCTGAACGAAAAATATCTGCGGGCTTGTTATTTGATGCAGACCTCTGCGGTGCTGACCTTCCTGAACTATGATTTCGCGCAGGCCTTCACCCAGTGCGCTCGCGTGGAAGGGGAGCATCAGACGACGTGTTACAGAAGCTTGGGTCGTGACATCAGCGGCTTTACCTTGCGCGATGCCAGTCGGGTCAATGAGCTCTGTCGGCTTGGACAAGGTGATCAAGTGCAGCAGTGTTTCATCGGCGCCGTGAAGGATTTCATTCTCACCGATGCCAGTCCGGACCCAGGCCTTGCGCTTTGCCGGAGTCTGGATGGGCCCTTCAAGAAAGACTGCTATTCCACTGTGGGGGAGATGGTGGTGCCCCTCTTCGACGACAAAAATCGGCGGGCGCAAGCCTGCCGTAAAGGCGAGGACGAGTACGTCGAGGCCTGTCTGATGACCGCCACCGCATTCTGAACGAGTCCTGCCCCGCAGGTGCTGTTCCCCTTCCGGGTTCGTCCATCTCGCATCGTTGAGTACAGCTAAATCAAAAATCAGTCCTTGTGTGGGGCGCGCTAGGCGACGGGCGGGGCCGAGACTTTGATCACGTTGAAATCTTTTTGTGCGATCACGTGGCCGTCCATGCGTAAGCGAAACTCATAGCGGCCTGGGGCGGGAAATAGGAGGGCGGGAATATTGATGCCGAAATCTGAAATCTGTAAGCGGTCGCCAATGACGATGTTGGGAAGCGAGGCGCGGCAGACGAGTTGGTCGGTATTGACGTACACGAGGTCAATGTCGAAGTGGTACGTCCCCTCGGCGTCGGTCATGCAAAAGTACAGGCCCAACTGTTGATGTTGAAACGGGAAAGCCAGGGCTTGGAGGTGGGTGAAAATGCCAATCAGGGATTTTTTCTTGGTGAGGCTATCTTCAATGACGCAGTCGCATACCAAGAAGGCCTGGACACTCGGCTTGGGGACGTCAGTCATGCAACCTGGCTGTCGTCAGCCGAGCACCGCGGTCCCGCCGCGCGCCTCGAACACATCACCGAACAGCGTGTGGGTGGACCCGACTCGGCAGAAGTGAGAGGTGATTTCG
Source organism: Nitrospira sp. (assembly GCA_023248215.1). Lineage (GTDB taxonomy): Bacteria > Nitrospirota > Nitrospiria > Nitrospirales > Nitrospiraceae > Nitrospira_A. The sequence continues at coordinate 5,458 of JAHFEW010000036.1, read as the reverse complement.
ATGAGTTGTCCGCGGTGCGAGTAGAATTTCCCCGTGGCGACCTGGATTTTCTCCCCAGGCGCCACGGCGGCTTCCAGGACGGTCTCGCCGGTTTCCTGATCCGTCACCTTCAGCCACGGCAGATTGGGAAAGAGGGTCGGAGGGGAATCGCTCGTGCTAATGGCGAAGCGGTTGCCGTCGTTGAACGCCCAGCGATTGCGACGGAGGTGTGCCACATGGTTGCCGCTGCCGTCATACAAATCGATGGTGAGCAGGATGCGATCATGCTCGGGGCTGAGTTCGAGGACGAGTTGTTCCTTGCCTTGAACGCGGAGGACTCCGTTCGTGTTGCGGAAAATGTTGGAGCCGAGACGGATTTCCAGGCTGTGCTTGAGCCGATCCGGTTCGTTCTGGTGGGGGAGACTCGATGCGTCGGGTTTTCGTAGTTCCATGCGTGCCGAACTAGGGCGACCTGAGGATCCAGTGAGAGACGCACTCGACCATACGTTTCCGCCCGAATAAGTGGGGAGAAGGTAGGCTGTTAGAGGAGCGCTGTCAAGTCCGTTCTGGATGCGGGTCTAGGGGGAGGCGGGGCCTTCACGGTCGTCGGCATCAGTCGCCGAAACACACACGGTGACCTCCTGTTCCGACTGGTTCTGCAGAGGAATGGTGACGGATTGAGTCACGGATCCCCCGCCGGTCTTTTGTGAAGCAGGGACGACCTTGGCGATGACGGGACCATCCCCGGTATTGTAGTAAATGGTGGTATGGGCCAGGTTGGTCAAAGGCTTGCCATCAGTACCTGTCGTGGGTTCGGTATAGGAGACGGTGACGGTGGATTGCGGTGGTTTCACGCGCACTTTTGTGGCGGCCCCGCATTTGGTCCAGGCGCTCGAATAGGGGGGCGCGATAGTACCTTCCAGGAAGCTTGCCCCACAGCCGGCGAGCGTGAGGAAGGCCGGGATCATTCCTGTGAGCAGTAGGATTCGGTGACAACCGGAGCGAGAATGCATTCACCTACTCTAGGCTAATTCAAAATACCGTGCAAGCGTTCACGGCACCTTTCAATTTGTCCCGTTCGGAAGTTCGGAATGGAACCATCACGCATAGGCCACGTTCGACCTGTCGTTTGAAAAGCAAAAACCCGCTGTGATACAGTCGCTGTTCTTTGCACTGCCAGTAGGACTGCCTCACTGGTCCCATCGTCTAGCTTGGCCTAGGACGGAGCCCTCTCAAGGCTCAGACACGGGTTCAAATCCCGTTGGGACCACCAACCTTTCCACGCAGTTAGCACGACCGGGCTCAGTTGTAAGACCGGGCCTGTGCTAATTTTGTGATAATCGTCTTTGAAGACCTGCACGGCCTCCCGCAAATTCTCCGGTGCGAGATGCGCATAACGTTGCGTCATCCGCCCGTCGCGATGGCCGAACAAACGTTGCACGCGGTAGAGATCGACCCCCTTTTGCACGAGTGCTGAGGCGAACGTATGCCGCGCAGGTCGTGAAAGCGAAAGTTTGTCACTCCCGCCGCCGTGCAGGCTCGCCGAAAGGCCGTCGTGACCATATCCGGTGTGACCGGTTCCTCTGTGTTTTGAAGGAACACGGCACCGCTCGCTAACGGTCGGGAGGGTTTCAGGACTTCCAAGGTCTTCATCGCGGGATCGCACAGCGGAATCCCTAAGCGATCGCCGTTCTTAGTGTGATCAAGAATAATCAGCGCCCGAGCCACATCGACTTGCTCCCACTGCAACGACACCGCGTTTTCCCGCCGTAGGCCGGTGTAGCGTGCCAGCATCACGATCGGCTGCAGCCATACCGGACAGGCCTGGTGAATGCTCACCAAGGTGTCGTCATCGCAGTACCGGACCCGCGCATTATTCACCTTGCCCATCGACACCCGGCACACCGGATTGTCTCGACACCATTCCCATTCTCGGATGGCGACATTGAAGGCGGTCTTCATCAACGCCAATTCCTTCACAATGGTGGCCGGTGCCGCCCCCGCTTGTTGCCGTTTCCACTTGTACGCGGCAATCTCCTTCGGCGTGACCCGAACCAAGGTCAGCTTGCCAAAGGTCGGCAACAGGTGCGCCAAGATGCCTCGAGCCCGTCGTTCACCGTGACGGCTGGCTCCCACGACTCGCTCCGCCACATAGCGCTCGACCATTTCTTCAAAGGTCCGCTCCTGTTCTTCGAGCCGGTCGAAGTATCGACCTTCGACGAGCTTGACCTTGATCTTCCCGAGTGCCGCTTCGGCGAGTCGGCGGTCTGTACATTCGGTACTCCGGCGGATCTGCTGTCCTTGGTAAATAAACGTCATCCACCACACTTTATTGCGCTTAAACAGCCCCATCTGCATCCTCCTTCCGGATGAGGCCTGATTTCGGTCTGGTTTCCCCGTGGCGGGGAGTATAGACCTCGCGTTTTGCCGCATCAATGAGCTTGGTCTAGGTCGCGGTTATCGTGGTGACTGAGGGCAGGTAAGCGGGTTCCTGGGGCCACTCCGAAGGCATTGAGCCACTCCTGAATGGCCTCAGGCTCAAATCGGACAAGGCCACGAATGCGACGACAGGGAATCTTGCCCTGCGAGGCCCAGAGATAGAGCGTGGACGGTTTGATATTGAGCCACGTGGAAACGTCTTTGATGGTGAGCATAGTGCAGATACACCGGGGGAGTCTCTCGACACCCCCAGTCCCCCTACTATGGGCTGCCCGCGTTGTCGCCGGCAGACGACGTGTGAAACCGATTGGGTGGTTGCTTGAGCAGATTTCGGTGTCGGTCTTTCCACCGAGAAATGCCCCTGACAATTTCTTGCTGTAGCCAGTCTTCCTCACCAGGGGTGGCACAAATCACCGCCAGCAATGGCGTCAAGGCGTGGCTCACCCATCGTTTCACGTCGCGCAGGGTCTGCACCTGCTTCTCATTGACCAATCGGCCTTTCTGAAATCCCTCCGTCAGGAGGGCATACCACTCCAGCACTGGAGCGCGATATCGATCGTCGTCTTCGGTTTCTTTCGTGATCTGTCGGAAATCCACATAGGACCGGAGCAGCCCGACCACGAACTCCTTCCAATCCCCTTCGTCTAAAGAAGCCAACGCTCGGGCACACTGTTGGGCTCGCTCCTTCTTGAACTCCAGTTCCCACCGCACACCATAGTCCTGCCAGTTCTCCCTCTCCTTGCTCTGCAGTTCTAATCGCTTGTCATAGATGCGAAGTAATGTCTGACTCTGCGGACTGCCGAAATACATGGTTTCACCGGTACTGGCGCCGGTACCGTGGGTTAGGTTGGAGGCAATATGCCGAACCTGGGCCGCTCGCGTGACACACTGGCCGGCTGAAACGGCCTCTCGGACAACGGCCACGGGGACGGTTCCGGCCCGATCATCGAGGGCGCAATCGATTCGCGTCACATGTCCCTGCTGTGCATGCACCCATTTCAACAGCGTAGAGATCTGCTCCATTGTTAGGGCAGAGACAAGGCCACCCAAAAGATCCACATGGATTTCATTTGGGCGACGGGGCGCGTTGGTCCCCAATTTGCCCGTCCCATGCAGTCCATCCGATTTGATCCACGACAGGGGATAGCCCCGGAACCCGCCTTTTGCCTTGCTCCACTCTCCACCTAACACTCGCATGGCGGCCTGGGGAGTACTCGCCAGGACTGTAAATGCGAGCCAATCAATGGAGAGGGTGAATCCAGAATCCATCGAACCTATCGAACTCCTGTAAGGAGCGCTGTGGTTAGCGCCCCCGTGTTACGCGCTCGCCGATCCCCTCTGGAGGCGGACGACGGCATTCCGTTCCATTTGGTGTAGGACCTGGTGCAGATCGAACCGCAACGCGGTCCCGACGCGTGTCGCTGGGAGTTCCACCTTGCGAACCGCCCGCCGAATGGTATCCGTGCTCACGCCAATGAAGGACGCGAGTTCTTTGACCGACAGATCCGATGGCCTCATGCGCTCTCCTTGGTTAGAACGTTTTCCGACCCTACGCCGGAGATTCCGCCCTGGGAATTAGGCAGATGCGAGCTTGTGGATGCGTTGGTGCACTCTCATGCGCATTCCTCGCGCTCAGCCCTGCATCCGCTTGGTGTGATCACGAGCGTAGGGCAAAGAGGAGGAGAAGGGAATTAGGCAGTTTAGGACTGTTTAGGGCAGCTTAGGACAGTTGGGGACAAGCAGCCCTCGACTAAGTGCCGGATCAGTCATCCGCTGAGGTAGCGGGGGAACGTGGTTGTCTTGACTCGCAGCGTATAACGAGACGATGATCGCTCATGAATTGTGAGCAGGCCTGGAATGGCCATGACGACGATTTCATCGAAATTTCAAATTGTGATCCCCAAGGAAGTCCGCGAAAAGCTGCATCTCAGTCCGAGACAGTGTTTTCACGTCGTCGAGAAGGGTGGTGTCATCACCCTGGTGCCGGAAGTCCCCCTCAAGTCACTCCGGGGAGCGCTCAAAGGGTTGTCCAAAACCGATTTGCGGGAGAAGGAGGTCCGATCATAAAGGTACTGTTGAGGTCCCTTTTTCATGGAAGGGGACTCTCCTCTAGCTTATAATGCGGTCATTTCCTTCTGCGGAGGGCCACCATGGACATTATGACGACACCGCATATCGCGATTTCCGAGGACGTGGCAAGCGGGAAACCGCGGATTGCGGGACACCGGATAACTGTGCAACACATCGTCATCTGGCATGAGCGCATGGGGCTGAGCGCGGATGAGATCGCCTCCAACCATGGATTGAGCTTGGCCGATGTCTATGCCGCGCTGACGTATTACTACGATCACCGTCAGGAGATTGATGAGGCCATCTTGGCCGACGAATCGTATGTCGTCGAACTTCGGAAGCAGATCAAGCCTAAACTGAGCGGCAAGATCGGTGACTGACCGCATCAAGTTCTACCTGGACGAGCATGTGGCGAAATCCGTAACAGAGGGATTACGCAGGCGCGGCGTCGATGTGGTCACTGTGCAAGAATTGGGGTTACAGGCAGCTGAGGATCAACAACACCTGCAGCGAGCGGCTCAAGAAGGCCGTGTTGTGGTGACGCAGGATACGGACTTTCTTCGGCTGCACGCCGCCGGGGTCTCTCATGGGGGCATTGTGTACGCTCCTCAGCAGACAGCGGTTCCCCATATGCTGAGAGCACTCATGCTGGTCCACGATGTATTGACCGCCGAAGACATGGTTCAACACGTCGAATTTCTGTAGCAGCAGTTGGAAAAGTCTTTCTTTTCACCCGAAAAAGCACAAGGTGGCAGGCACCAGGGTCATCACATAGACAAGCGGAGGACCGAGTGAAGTTCGAGCTCTACGCAGATGTAGCGCTGAAGTGCGATGTGCCGGAGCATCGTCTCCGCCGCGGCGACATCGTAAAACTGGTGGACCATCACGTGGCCCCTGACGGCACAGAGGGATATTCCATCGAAGTCTTCAACGCGCTGGGCGATACGATTGCTGTCACCAGCGTACCCGC
>JAHFEW010000174.1 GCA_023248215.1 Nitrospira sp. | reverse complement strand
TGACCTGGGAAAAGTTCTCGAAGCTCTGCAAACGCTGGCTTCCGACGCCGACGATTCTACACCCTTATCCCAATGTGCGGTTTGCAAGTCACCATCCAAGGTAAGAGCCGTATGCGGTAGTTCCGCACGTACGGATCTGTGCGGGGGGCGGTCAGCAATGACCGTCCCTACCGCGATAGTCTTTTTCGGAGAGGCTCGATCCGAATAGCGGCGTCACGCGCTGTCCCGTCCGCCTGTCCGGCGAGCGATTCAGTTGCACCCAGCGCGCCGCTTCCCCTCACGTTCTCGCCTCAGCGCATCGATGTCACCTGAACAACCGTCTCCTCTGAACGAAATTCTCCCAAGTTCGTCTCCTCTTTCTCCTCCCACGCCTCGAGTGGAGCATGGTCGTCCATGATCCTGGCGGACTTCGTCTCCTCAGTGCAGTTCCTGCCCGTCCATAAGAATCGTTGGTCTGCCGTAGCGTTTCACCGCTTGGACAAGTTCCTGCGCAGCGTCCACGACGACGTATTCGAGAGTCGTTGCACCTGAAGGCAGGCACGACTGGCATGATCGATGATCGCCACGGCCAGGTGTGGGTGTCTGTGCCGATCCGTTCTCACGAGCACATCACATCCCCAGACACGATTGCGCGGCATTGGTCGCGGTACGCGATATGTTCGCTTCCGGTGAATCGTGGTCAAATGGGAGTGGTGGTGGGTGGATCAAAACGGCGGTGGTTGATGAAGAGATGCAGTTTGTTGACGGGCAAAAAGAGCGGCATCGCCATGCCTGTGGTGGTGCCGGTGTTCCGATCCGCACGGGCCACCAGCTTGAGATCACCGACCCGGCAGTGGATGAGCAGATCGGCCCCGAGATCCTCGATCAGTTCCACCAGCGCCTCCACCCCTATCGTTGCCGCCGCCTCTTGTAGCGCGATGTCTTCCGGGCGGATGCCGAGCGTGATGGCGGGTTCCTGCCCCGGGTGAGGCGGGAGCAGCCCTGCCGGCAAAGGGAGGGTCATGCCATCGCTCCGGAAGATAGTCTCAGTGCCTTGCGCCCTGAGGGTACCTTCCCAGAGGTTCATCGGTGGCGTGCCGATGAAGGAGGCGACGAAGGGGTCGGCCGGGGCGGTGTAAGTGCGTTGGGGATCATCCGCCTGTCGAATGCGCCCACCCTCGATGACGACGATGCGGTCCCCCAGCGTCATGGCTTCCACTTGGTCGTGGGTGACGTAGATCATGGTAGCCTGCAAGCGCTGCTGCAATTTTTTCAACTCGATTCGCATCGACGTGCGCAGCTGGGCATCCAAATTGGACAGCGGCTCATCGAACAAAAACAGCTTGGGCTTTCGAACGATCGCCCGTCCCATCGCGACACGCTGCCGCTGGCCGCCGGAGAGGTCCCGCGGTTTCCGATCCAACAGGCCTTGAATGTCCAGCAACTGCGAAGCCTCGGCGATGCGCTCGTCGATCACGTGGCGCGGAGTTCGTCGTATGGTGAGGGCAAAGGCTAAGTTCTCGCGGACCGACAGGTGCGGATAGAGCGCGTATTGCTGGAAGACCATCGCAATGTCGCGCTCCGCAGGCGGAAGATGATCGATCACCACGCCGTCGATGAGGACCTGGCCGGACGTTTGCGCATCCAGACCGGCAATGATGCGCAGCAGCGTCGATTTGCCGCAGCCGGACGGGCCGAGCAAGATCGTAAAGCTTCCATCCGGGACCTGCAACGAGATGTCACGCAGGACCGCTTGATGACGAAACGATTTCGAGACGGCACGCAGTTCCAATTGGGCCATGGCCTATCCTTTTACCGCGCCGGCGGACAGCCCACTGACGATCCAGCGCTGGCACAATAACACGACCACAATCAGCGGGAGCGTCGCCACGACGGAGGCGGCGGCCAATTCGCCCCAGGGCATGGTGAATTCGCCTTGGAAGAGCGCGATGCCCACCGGAAGCGTCTGTTGCTCCGGTTGGGTCAGGATCAGCAGAGCGAAGAAAAACTCGTTCCAGGCATAGATCAGAATCAGAATCGCAGCGGTAAAAATCCCCGGTGCCGCCAGCGGGAGTGTAATGCGTAACAACGTCGCCCAGGGACCGCAGCCGTCGACACGCGCGGCATCTTCCAACTCGGGCGGCAGTTCCTTGAAGAAGCTGGCGAGAATCCAAATCGCGAGCGGCAGCGTCAGGGCCACATAGGGAAGCACGACGCCCCAACGGTGATTGAGTCCGCCGATGGCATCCAGCAGGCGCCAGACCGGTCCGGCGATGGCCATCTGAGGAAACATCGAGACACAGAGCAGAACCGCCAGGATCCCTTGCTTGCCGGGGATGGGGAGCCGCGCCAGTGCATAGGCGGCCGGTATCGCAATCAGCAAGGCCAGCAAGGTCGTCGAACCGGCCACCACGACGCTGTTGGCCACATAGTCGAACAGATGATGGTCGAAGAGGGCCGAGCGATAAAAACTCAGGCTGCCGGATGGCCACCAGGTGGGCGGCGCGGCTTCGATTTCGGCCTGCGACTTGAACGATGTGAGCAGGAACCAGAGGAAGGGCAGGAGACTCAGCCCGACCGTGGTGACAATGCCTAGCAGGAGGAGAAGGCGTCGGTTCATGTGCGGCTTCGCTCCAAAAGGCTTGAGCCGATCGCGCGAAGGTAGATCAGCGAGAGGGCCAGGATCATGAGGAAGACGGCGAATGAAATGGCGGAGCCATAACCGAGACGGCCTTCGGTGAAGAGTGTTTGATATCCGTAGAACTGCAGCACCTGCGTCGCGTCGCCCGGACCGCCCTGCGTCATGACGAAGACGAGATCGAACACTCGAAAGGCATCCATGGTGCGAAACAAGAGCGCCAGCAGCAGCGCCGGTTTCAGCAATGGCAGCGTGATGTGCCAAAACCGTTGCCTGAGACCGGCGCCGTCCACCTTGGCGGCGTCGTAGAGATCGTCGGAAATGACCTGGAGCCCGGCCAGGATCAGTAAGGCGGCGAAGGAGGACGTCTTCCAGACGTCGGCGAGGACGATGATGCCGAAGGCGACGCTGGGATAGGCCAGCCAAGGAACGTACTCCGCGACTCGATTGCCGAACAGAAGCAGGTTGGCGAATCCGTACTGGTCGTTGAAGATGTACCGCCACAATTGCGAGGCCACTACCGTGGGAATGGCCCAAGGGATCAGGATGGCGGCGCGCACGAGACCTCGTCCCCGAAACCGCTCATGAATCACCAACGCAATCACCAGACCGCAGGCCAATTCCAGCACCGTTGAGAGCACCACGAAGGCGAGGGTGACGAGAAACGCCTGGTGCGCCACCGGATCGCGGAGGAGATCGAGGTAGTTCTCCAGGCCGACGAACGAACGGCCGAGCGACGGAATGCCGACGAAGATGTGGTGCAGGCTGAGCCAGAACGAATCCAACACGGGATACAACGCAAAGACGAGGGTGACGAGCAGCGCCGGCGCGACCATCGTCCAGGCTGCCAGGCTGTCGCGATGTCGCGCGAGGCGTGGTGAGCTGGTCATGGCGCGGTCCTCGTCAGGGCGAGCAGTCGATCGATGTGGGCGTCGGTAAGCGCCGCTTCTTGCGCGAGGTCGATGTCGTCGATCGCCAGCGCGCGGCTGAAATAGCGTTGAAGGAGATGCGAGACAGCCGGATACACCGGTGAGCGCGGGCGAGCGGTGGCCGACTGCAGGACGGCGAAGTGGTTGCGTAGCTGCGGCGTAGTAGCGAGCAGGTCGGCGTCGGAGAACAGCGCCTGACGCGAGGGGGCGATGCCGGCGTCTCGTGCGAACACCTTCTGCATCGCGTGGCTGGACAGAAACTCGATGAGAGCCCAGGCTTCGTCTGGGTGTTGCGAATAGGCGCTGATGCCGTAGAGCCAGCCGCCGAGCGTCGCGGCATGCTGTCCGGCAGCAAAGCCGGGAAGCGACGCGACGCCGACCTTCCCGGCAATAGTCGAACGAGTCTGGTTGTTCGCGAGCTCCCAGGCATAGGGCCAATTCCGGTGAAACACTGCATGGCCTTGGAGAAAGACGGAGAGGGATTCCGGTTCTTGATAGGTGAGGGCTGCGCGTGATGTGAGGCGGCCGATTACCCGGTCGCGGACGAATTGCACGGCCGCGAGTGCTTCTGCGGTGGCCAATGTCGACTTGCTCCCATCGTGGGTCAGCAGTGTGCCGCCATGCCCCTCGATAAACTCCAGCATGTTACAGACCAGGCCTTCATATTGTTTGAATTGCGCCGAATAGCCTCGCAAGGTTGGGTTGGCCTGTTGTTCACCGGCCACGATGCGCTCCGCCTGCTGGACAAGTTCTTCCCAGGTGGCCGGTGCAGTGAATCCGTATTTCTCGAGAAGGTCCTGGCGATAGTACAGCAGGCCGGCATCAATCCGGCTCGGGACACCGTAGAGATGTTCGCCGTATCGACC
>JAHFEW010000173.1 GCA_023248215.1 Nitrospira sp. | reverse complement strand
TCACGCGTCACGCATCACGCGTCACGGTTCCAAGATGGGAAGGCGCAGGTGAACGATGATCCGCAAGTCAGGAGACCCAGCTGTCGGACGTTTCTCTATACCCTTCGAGTCAAAGGGAGGTTTATTGTGCGCCATTGTCTAGCCGCATTCTGCATAGTGCTGTTTGTCAGCGTGTCCTTTGCCATTTTCCCTGTTCCTGTCTTCGCCCAATCAGATGATCCGCTTGAAGTAAAGGAAGTCGTGGTGTCCAGCACGAGACTTCCTGACGCTCCAGTTGATGCGCGTACGCTTCCCGCAAAGGTGACAGTGATCACTTCCGAAGACATTCGGAAAACCGGTGCCAAGACTGTTCAAGAAGCGATCCAATGGGCGACCGGGGTTGTCATGTACGATGGAGTTGGAAATGCATTCCAGCAGACCATTGACCTGCGCGGCTTCAATGGTCAACCGGTACCTGCAACGACCGTGTTCGTCGATGGCATGCGGATGAATGAACCGGACTTCAACGCCGTCAACTTCAATCTCATTCCATATGAAACGATCGAGCGTATCGAGATTATCCCGGGGGCAGCCGCGATCTATGGAAAAAACGCCATGGGAGGGGTCATCAATATCATTACCAAGCGAGGGGCTGAGAAGCATCAGGTAACTGGTGAGACTCTGTTTGGGAGTTTCCATCGAGAACGATACAGTATCAATGCCAGTGGGCCGATCGGTAAACTGGATTACTATTCGAACTTCAGCCGTGAAACGGAGTCGGGATTTAGAGACGAATCAGCCGCCCGCATCTCGCGGTTTTTCGGCAAACTCGGTTATCGACCGACCGAAACGACAGATCTTACCCTCTCCTATACCTTTGTGCAGTCACATCTCCAACAGGCCGGTTCTCTTCCGCTCAGTGTGGCAGCTATCGATCGAAAGCGAAACTTCACGCCGGGAGATTTCGAGGATCATGAGACAAATGTCGTGCGGTTGACCGGTCGCCAAAGTCTTCCATTTGGATTTTCGCTGAATGTGAACGGATTCTATCGGCGACTGGCGAAGGACCTCTATACAGTTGGCCAAACCTCCGTGTCTCGGAGTCCAGGAAACACCGAATCGCGTGGAGGGACTGCACAGTTAACGCAAGAGTCTGCGCCCTTTGGTTTCCGCAACACATTGGTCCTAGGCAGTGAATTCACGCGCAACGACTTTGGGAACAACTTGCGCGGCGATTTTGGCGGCTTCATATTTACAAGCAATCGGGCAACGGATGAGGACATCCTTGGATTGTATGTGCAAGACACTTTCCACGTCACGTCACAGGTTATGGTCACTGGTGGTGTACGCTATGACCACGACCAGCTAAAGTTCCAAGACTTCACTGATCCAAACAATAACAATGGCCTACGGTTCAATCGCCTAACTCCCAGGGTGGGACTCACATATCTTGTGAGTCAAGCGTCGAGCCTCTATTTCAACTATAGCCAAGGATTTCGTGTACCGACTATCGATGAGCTGTTTGCGCAAGGGGCAGGATTTCAAACCAACTTCGGTTTGAAGGCGGCCAAGTCCGATAACTACGAGATTGGGGCCAAGCATCGTGTGGGCGGCTGGGGAGAGATCAGTCTTGCTGTGTTTCAATCCGATGTGCGAAACGAAATATTCTTTACATGCAGGCTCTGTGACTTCAGTTTTGGCGACGGTCTGAATCGAAATATCGACAAGTCGCGCCGTCGTGGAATCGAGGCTACTTTTAAGGGACGCTTGAACGAGTATTTTGACGGGATGATCAATTATACTTATACGCAAGCGGAGTTTCGGTCGCAGTTCAATCTGTCGAGCACTCGTACGATTCAGGTGGGAGACAGTTTTACCCAAGTTCCGAAAAATCGGTTAAGTGTGACGGGCAACGTGCATCCAGCAGAAGGATGGACGGTTTCATTGATCGGGATGTATGTGAGTACTCAGTTCTTCCAGAATGACGAGGAGAATGTCCAGCCGCGATTGCCAGGATATTTCTTGTTGAACAGCCGGATTGCTTACGAGCGGCCGGTCCCCGGAGGACGGCTGAGCGCTTTTGTTATGGTCAACAATCTCTTAGATCAGAAGTATTCAACGTCCGGTATTATTGCGGCCAATGCGTCGAACGGGTTTCAGCAGGAGCGGTTTGTGGTACCCGCGCCTGGGATCGCAATCTATGGCGGTCTCAGCTATCGGTTTGAAGGGTTGTAGTTGTGATGGGAGGGCATCGCATGCGTATTACCAAAGTTTACACCAGGACCGGTGATGCTGGGAAAACGAGGCTGGCTGGAGGCCAGAAAATCTGGAAGGACAATCTGCGTGTTGAGACATATGGAACAGTGGACGAACTGATGGCGTCCGTGGGAGTAGTGCGCGTGTTCAATTCGGATGTGATCGGGACGCATCCCCAAGCCGTTCGTCTGGAGGAAGATCTGCGCTGGATTCAACACAAGTTATTCGATCTGGGCGCGATTCTGGCCACGGCACCGGGTCAGAAGTTTAAAAATATGCCGTGTGTGACAGCCAAGGATGTGGTGTGGCTCGAAAAAGTGATGGATAGTTGTCAAAAGGAGTTGCCGCCTCTGAAAGAATTCATTCTCGCAGGAGGGGGGAAAGTCTCAGGCTTCCTTCATCACGCCCGCACGGTCTGTCGTCGAGCCGAACGGGTCTGTGTTCGATTAGCGCGAGAAGAGCCGGTAGACACAATCCTTGTCAAGTTCCTCAACCGCCTGAGTGACGCGCTATTTGTGTTGGCTCGGTGGGCTGCCAAAACGCAGGGCGAGAAGGAGTTTTTATGGGAACGGAATCTTGGTAAGGAATGAGTGGGGATTGATATCCCCGGCCGAACGTTGATGTTCCAAGGAACAGGATCTGATGTGAGGAGGTCGGTTCTCGTGGTGCATCCGTGCGCCGCTCTCCCATTCGGCGATGGTCGGAGCCGTTCAGGTGGTGACGGAAAGTAAGACAGGTGTGCTGCGGGACCATGATGTGCCTTGTTGGACAGGCGAGCCTGGTGCGACAGGGACGGGAGAGGGGGCCCCGGAAATTCGGACAGTGTGATAAGTGGTAGCCTGGCTTCACCGAAGCCACCGGGTGGTGGCGAACCAAAGGAGCGAGGCGATGAAGAGAACGAGACGCAATCACGGGGCCACCTTCAAGGCGCAGGTGGCATTGGCTGCGGTCAAAGGCGACAAGACGCTGGCCGAATTGGCCGAGCACTTTCACGTCCATCCCACCCAGATCACCGAATGGAAGCAGCACTTGCTGGCGCGGGCCGCTGACGTATTTGGCGGGGCGAAACCGACGTCGGACACGCCGGATCTCAAGACCCTCCACGCCAAGATCGGCCAACTGGCGCTGGAGAATGATTTTTTAGAAGGGGCGCTCACCAAGGCGGGATTGTTGAGCGCAAAGCGATGATCGACCGAACCCACGAACTGCCAGTCGTGCGGCAATGCCAGCTCCTGAAGCTGTCCCGGTCCACGGCCTACTATCAGCCACAGCCGGTTTCGGACGCGGATCTGGCGCTGATGCGCCGGATCGACGAGCTCCATCTGGCTTATCCGTTTGCCGGAGCTCGGATGCTGCGCGATCTGCTCAGGCGAGAGGGCCATACCATCGGGCGCAAGCGAGTGCGCACCCTGATGACACGCATGGGGATCAATGCGGTGTATCGTAAGCCCCGCACCAGCCAGCGGCATCCGGCCCATCGGGTGTACCCGTATCTTCTGCGCCATCTGGAGATCACGCGCCCGAATCACGTGTGGGCGGCGGACATCACGTATATTCCGATGACGCGCGGCTTCGTGTATTTGTTCGCCGTCCTGGACTGGGCAAGTCGCCGGGTGCTGGCGTGGCGGCTGTCCAACACGCTGACGACCGACTTCTGCCTGGACGCCGTCCAGGAGGCGATTACCCAGTATGGCACCCCGGACATCTTTAACACTGATCAAGGGTGCCAGTTCACCAGCCTGGAGTTCACGGGGCTCCTGAAAGACCACGGCATCCAGATCAGCATGGATGGGAAAGGGTGCTGGCGGGACAACGTGTTCGTGGAACGACTCTGGAAGAGCATCAAATACGAGGAGGTGTATCTCCACGCCTACGAGACCGTCAGCGCAGCCCAACAGGGCTTGGAGCGATACCTGACGTTCTACAACCAAATCAGGCCGCACCGGGCGCTTGACGGGCACACACCGAATGGCGTGTATGTTGATAACCTGCCCACACGGCGCACCGCCGCGTAGGCAGAATACCGCGAGGCTCCACTTAAGGAACGGAACATTCTGTCCAAACAAAAGGAGCCACCTCTGGGGACCGATGCCGTGGTGATCGCCTGCGCCGCTCGCGGCGCAGGACAGCGAGTGCCCTATAGTGGAACGCATACGGAAATCGGCGGCATGATCGGGCGGGTCGTGGCCGGCTGTGTCAT
>JAHFEW010000007.1 GCA_023248215.1 Nitrospira sp. | reverse complement strand
GGTAGGTCGTCCACGGTCGAGATCGTGGACCCTGCGCGATCCTGCGAGGCCGATTGTTCCTTCGGCGGGTTGCTCCAGACCGCGTGAGGCAGCACGGGTGGTTGGGGCGGCTTCCTCACGAACCGCTCGGGGTGCGTGGCGTAGGCGGCCCTGAGCACCCGCTGTCGGGCGTCACGAACCGCCGAGGCACGCCCGTTGTGCATGGCCTCGGGCGTCCTCAGCCCGATTCCGGAGTGGTGATGCGCGCCGTTGTACCAAGGGAAGAACGTTTGGCAGAAGACGCGGGCGTCCTCGAGCGAACCGACCCGCTCGGGGAACTCCGGGCGGTACTTCAGCGTCTTGAACTGGGCCTCGGAGAATGGATTGTCGTTGGAGACATGGGGGCGCGAGTGGCTCCGCGTCACCCCGAGATCCGCCAGCAGCAGCGCCACGGGCTTGCTGGTCATCGACGTGCCACGATCAGCGTGGATGAACAACTGGCCTGGCACAACCTCCTGCTTCGCGCCGGTCTCGGCGATCAGCCGCTGGGCGAGCGCGGCCGACTCCCGCGGCGCGACCATCCAGCCGGTCACGTACCGGCTGAAGATGTCGAGGATCACGTAGAGGTGGCAATAGGTCCACTTCACCGGGCCCCGGAGTTTCGTCATGTCCCACGACCAGACCTGATTCGGCCCCGTGGCCAGCAGTTCGGGCTTGCGGTAGCTCGGGTGACGACGCTGATTGCGCCGTTCCCGAACCTGCCGGTTCTCCCGAAGGATCCGGTACATCGTGGGGATCGAGCAGAGGAACGTCCCCTCGTCCAGCAGGGTGGCGTACACCTGCGCCGGCGCCCGGTCCGCGAACCGGGCGCCGTTGAGCAGGGCGAGCACCCTCGTCCGCTCGTCGGGTGGGAGGGCCCGGGGGACGGGCTGCGGGGGCCTGGACTCCTGCACCTTGGGGTTCTGCCGCCGGTAGAAGGTCGCTCGCGCCACGGACAGGGCCGCGCACGCCGGGGCGATCCCCACCAACGTCCGCTGTTGAGCCACCACCGCCATCAGTCCTGCTCTCCGTTCCGCTTCAGGTCGATCCCCAGCATCGTGGAGACTTTTTGGGGGAGTTCCACCAACGCCTCGGCCCGCGCGGCGCGGGCGTTCAACCGCGCGGTCTCCTTCTCCAATGCGGCCACCCTGGCGGCCAGGGGGTTCGTCGCTTTGGGGGCAGGGCCACGCTTCTTCTGGGCCAGCCCGGCGAGTTCGCCCTTGCGGCGCTGCTCCCGCCATGCCTTCAGATTCGAAACATACAACCCCTCACGGCGAAGCAGGGCGCCGATCTCACCCGGCTTGTGGCAGGCGTCGGCCTCCTTCAGCACCTTCACCTTGTATTCGACCGTAAACCGCCGCCGCGTCGGCTTCGCCACAACCTCGACCTCCCTCGATATCGCTGCCGGAACCGTGACAACATTCGATGCCCTCATCCCCAAATCCTTGCTCGCCCTCTCCATTAAACTTCGTGGAGGCGAGTGTCTCACTCATGTTGACACAGAGGGGAAGGCAGCCTCCAGAATGATTGAGAGAGCGAGCTAGGTCTCAATAGCGCTTGACTACGATAGCTATAGCGTTTAGCTTGCATGCATGACGTGTCAAGCCCCGCTGACTGTCCTGTCCCTCGCGCTTTCTGACACCTTCCTGCGCGACTGATTGCTCGGTCTCCGTTGCTTCTAACACCAGAGTGTCCTGCGAAGACCGGTGATTGCCTCTCCGTTAACGGAGCGAATGTCGCTTCCGGCGGAGATAAGGTGTATCTCAATGCGGTTCAATTGAAACATGCGGTTCATTTTATAAAGCAGTAGAAGGGGGCCCTATTATGATCACGATTACGGCGACGGCTGAAGAAAAGATTCGAGAGTTGATGTTGGAAGAGAAGGATACTCTCGGTTTGCGCGTGTATGTGAAGGGTGGAGGGTGTCATGGCTATCAGTATGGGATGGCATTCGAGTCCAAGATGAGCGATGACGACACGGTCATTGAAAAGGGTGATGTGAAAGTGATCATGGATTCGCAAAGCGCTCCGCTGTTGAACGGCTGTGAAGTGGATTATGTGGATAGTGTTCAGGGCTCGGGCTTCGCGATCAAGAATCCCCAAGCGAAGACCACTTGTGGGTGCGGCAGTTCATTCAGCGCGTAACTGCCTCACGTGTCGACGTACTTGCGCGAACGTCACTTTGACTGAAGGAGGCCGGCCATGGAACCCATATCCGTCATCGGAACAAAGAATAAAAAAGGCCAAGTCTTCACTGACCCACGCGTCATGATGCGGGATGCTCCTCGCACCCCCTCGTTCTATACCGGCAGTGAAGTCATTAAGGAAGCCATTAGGCGCGCCAGCATCGATGTGATGATTGCCTATCCGATCACGCCGCAGAGCGAGGCGGCGGCATTGATCGGGGAGCTGTTTGCCGAGGGCTATATCGGCGACTATTTCCGAGGGGAAAGTGAATTTGCCGTCATGTCGCAGTGCGCGGGAGCCGCATTCGGCGGAGCCCGTGTCTTCACGACGACCGCCGGACCGGGCACCATGAGGGCCATGGAAAACTTCCCAATGTGGGCCGGCGCACGCTTGCCGATCCAATGTATCGTGACCTGCCGCGGGATCAATTCCCCGCTCTCGATTCAGCCGGACACCATTGAAATCTCCTATCTGATGCAGACCGGCATGCTGGTCTGGCATGCGGAAACGGCGCAGGATTTCTATGACTGGATTCTGATGGGTTATATGGTGTCGGAGGAGCCGGAAGTGCATTTGCCGTTGGCCCTCTGCTGTGATGGGTTCTTTGTCACGCATACCAAAGACGTGGTCGATCTCACACCGACCGACATGTGTCTGCCGCCCTACGACCCGTACCGGTCGCCGGTCCCCTGCATGGACATGGAATGTCCGCCGGTCCGGATGATGCGTGATCCGTTCATCATGAAGAGTAACTACATCAGTTATGCCACTCACGCGAGTTGGCAACAAGAAGTCTGGGCCGCTGCCGAACGGTCGCGAAAGCACACGATCGCCTGGCTGAATGGTCTGATCGAGACCGAAAACAGCGACGCCGACATCCTCATCGTCACGTCTGGTACAGCCGTGTCCCAGGGCCGTGAAGCCATCCGTCTGCTGGCTGATGAAGGAATCCGGGTTGGGCTCGTGAAGATCAAGACACTCCGGCCCTGGCCGGAAGAGGAAATTCGGGAAGCGACCAAGCACGCCACGCACATCATTGTTCCGGAGTTCAACGTCATCGGTTGGATGGCGAAAGAAATCAAGGCCACCATTCCCAGGAGCGAGCGCGTCGTCGCTGGTCCACGGGTGTGCGGCGGCATGACCATGCCACCGGAGATTATCGTGGAAGAAATTAAGCGTGCGCTCGGCATACGCTCTACCACCCTCGCCGCTCGCGGTTGATGGGCAGAGAGTAGACTTGAGGAAGGTATCGACACAACCCAGCACAGTGAACCTCAGCAGGGCTGAGAGGAGAGATATACATGAGTAAAGAGCGCATCACCATTTCGCCGGATCTGTATGACATCATGCCGGCGGACTATCAGGATCTCGTCAGCAAGGCCACCTATGGCAAAGAAGACCGGGGCTGGAAAGACATCGGCACGTCCAAGGAGCTTATTGAACAGCATTCGCTCTGTGCCGGATGTCCGGAGTCTATGGCGTTTCGTTATATTTTGGCTTCGCTCCCCAATCCCGAAGACACAGTCATGGTCGGCTCGACCGGATGCACGAGTCTCGTGTTTCCGATGGTGGCCGTTCACAACATTCACTCCCTGTTCGGCAATCAGAATGCCATCGCTTCAGGGCTGAAGAGGGCGTTGAGCGTCCGCTTCCCGGATCGCATCAAGGACGTGGTGGTGCTTGCGGGAGATGGCGCGACGGTGGACATCGGTTTGGACATGACGCTTCAAGCCTGGTTCCGGCAGGAAAAGTTCACCACCATTTGCTTCGACAACGAACTCTACGCCAATACCGGCGGACAAGAGAGCGGCCTGATGCAAAAGGGTTTCGTTGCGAAAATGGCGCCGGTCGGCAAACTCTTCGACAAAGTACGCCTTCCTGAGATTGCGCGTGAGTCCGGCTGTCACTACGTCGTCAATTGCACGGTGAGCAAGCCGTCGCTGGTCGAGAAGGTTGTCCGCAATGCGGTCTTGATCGCGCGGGAAATCGGGCCGACCTATCTTCAGCTCTACACGCCCTGCATCCTGGAGATCGGCAAGAACAGCATGGAGGGTCTGCAGGAAATGCGGGACTCCGAGAAACCCGCCGAACGGTTCGCCTTCAAGGAATACATTAGCGAACCGGCGAAGCAACTCCTGGCGGAGAGGGACGCCAAGGCCAAGGAAAAGAAAGCCGCCGCGAAGCAATTGGTTTCGTGAGAGGCGTCAATATCACCACCGCACCTGCGGCTACGAGAGAGAGTGAGGTTCCAGATGAGTCTTGATTATGTAAAGTTCACACCAGGATTTGAGCAGTTCATGCCGAAAGAATACCGGGATATGGTCGAGCACGGCCCATTCGGGAAAAAAACGACGGTCTCGCAGATGGGCAGCTTCAAGGAAATCCTTGAGGAGCATCCCATGTGCGCCGGTTGTGCCATGACCTTGTTTATCCGACTGGCGATCATTGCCTTCCCGAATCCCGAAGACACCATTACGGTCGGGACAGCCGGCTGCGGCAGATTGGCGATTTCGCAGGCAGCGATTCCATTCGTGTATGGGAATTACGGCGACCAGAACGGCGTCGCCAGCGGCTTGTCGCGCGGGTTACGGCTTCGGTTCGGCGATAAGCCCAAGGATGTGGTGGTGATAGCAGGTGATGGAGGAACGGCCGACATTGGGTTCCAGCAAGTTCTCCATTCCTGGTTCCGGAAGGAACGGTTTACGACCATCATGCTGGACAATGAAGTCTATGGCAATACGGGTGGACAAGAGAGCGGGATGACGACTCGCGGGGCTGTGCTCAAGATGGCTCCGCTCGGAAAGAAGTTCGAGAAGATGGATATGGTCACGATGGCCAAGGTTGCCGGCTGCTCCTATATCGCCACGGTCGTGCCGAATAATCCGCGGCGAGTGGAAAGCGTCATCAAGAAGGCGGTGTTGATTGCCCGAGACATAGGCCCCACCTATATTCAAGCCTATACGTCCTGCAACATCGAATACGCGATCCCCACCGATAAGGTGATGGAAGATGCGAAGACTGTCGAGGACGATCGCTACAAATTCACCGAGTATGTCAGCGACGAAGCGAAAGCCTATCTTGCCGAGCGATACGGCTATAAAGAATTCGTACCCAAGGCGCCCGTTGCAGTCACGACGGCATGATCAGCTGAAAGGCAAGACGCTCTATAATCCAGGAAGCTGCACGATGCAGAGACCGCTGACGGGCAGGAGTTAAATCTCCTGCCCGTCGGTATCTGTTGCTCGGTGGTGACCGAGGGTGCGATCAAGCGGTCTCGTGCAAGATTCCAGACTACACGCTGCCTCGACGGGGAGTGCGGACCTGCGGAGGGGGAGGAATCATGGCCGGACAGAAACCCAGGCTCACACTGGTGAAGCCTCACTATACGCTGAGTTACGGTATGCGGTTGGATAAGGGGACGGTTCCCGAGTGCTCACACCCTCATGTCTCTGTCCCATTGCCGGACGGATCAGAAGGTGGCATGGCATTGCACGTCATGAACGGTACGCCAGAAGAAATCAAAGCGCGGCTCCTTGAAAGCGTGGATGCGTTTTTTGATCTTCATGCCGATGCCTGAGCCGATCCACTGTTAACCGGAGCGTCAGAATGGCGTGAGGCTGTTCCGACGTCCCGCGTGGGAGGCCACAGACCATGCAGCATCTGGATATCGACCGCCCCAATATGCCTGATCTGCAGTTCGTTCTCCTGGTCACGGCACTGTGCACCTCTCGGCTAACCTCGCTCAACCTCCCGGACGTGGTGCGTTCCACGCTGTTCGACCGGTGCTGGTTGCTGGTGCATGATGGCTCTCCGCCCCAGCGGTTGGAGGAGCGGGTCATCGATCTACGATCCTGGACCGAGATCACGCTTGAGGCGATGGTTGAAACCATCCACCTTGTCCTCAGGGACGCGGGCATCCGCACATAACCTGGGACCACCCACCCAGCGAGCCAACCTACCGAGTTTTTTCGCCGCAAAATAATTAAGTTGTCTGGAATCAATGGCTTGACCTCTCGAGGGTCCGGGCTTCCATTGACACAGCGCTTTCTGCCCTGTAGGGTGTGGATATGACGTTTTGAGCCTCGCCGACTGTCCCATCTCTCGCGCGTCCTTCCCTTTCTGCGCGTCTGATTCTCCGGTCTCCGCTGCTTCTACGCCAGAGTCTCCGTCTTAGACCACAGGCCCGAGCATGCCTGCGTGCAGGTTAGCCTTCACAACAGGGTGCCGATTCCGCTAGCCACTAAAGGAGTACGCGATGACACAAGAACAATTCCAACAATTTTGGGCACAGCTCCAGGCTCCCTTGAAAGCCAAGTGGGAGAAAATTACCGATACCGATCTCGGAGAGATCCAGGGCAATCTGTCGACGTTCACCGACATTCTCCAGAAGCGTTATGGAGCAGGGCACAAGGATGAAGTCAGCATCTGGGCTGATCGTCGGCATGCGCACTGGAGCGGAAACTATCTCGGATACCAAGACCCCCAACGGGCATCCTGACCAGGCCACCGACCGAAAAGCCGAGCCATCCCAGGGAGCCTATCGCTCACGCCTTCGGTGAGAAACAGAAAGAGAGCACCTGTTATGCCAAAGATCGTCATCAATAAAAGTTATGATCGGTTCTGCGTGAGCCACAAAGCCTTCCTGCGTCTGCGAGAGCTAGGGCAACCGGAAGCGCTCCAGGAGACAGATCTGGGGGCCTACTGGCCTTCTGCTGCTGGCCCTCTGGAGCCGAGCCTCAATCAATGCGGGGTCCTGATTCCCCGTGACGACCGAAGACTTGTTCAAGTGGTGGAAGAGCTGCGCGGAGAGGCCAATGGGCATTGTGCCGAACTCAAGGTAGTCACCATTCCGGATAACGTGCCATGGGTCATTGCTAAAACGGATGGGAATGAGCATGTGAGCGAACAACATCGTACGTGGAGCTGAGTCGATGAGGCAAGCAGAAACAGGCTCTACCACGTCAGGCTTGGCCCTGACTGACGCGCCGGACATGGCCGACAAGCGCAGCGCATCTTCCCGCGAGCGACTCTCGAAGCGTAAGGTGGGAAATCTGACGTGTAATGAAGGCGAGGTAGAAGACCTGCTCTCGGAAGGCGAATCCACTTAGATCTAACCTGCCTTTCTCTCAATCTGCGAGCAGGGTCTGTCTTCTTTCACGATGGCGACCCTGCTCAAAGCATTCTGTTCCTGCATTGCTTTTTGAACACATCCTTACATGCCAGTACCAGCCGGATCTTCTTGATGTGATTCGGTAGCGTGCCGAGCCAAGCTGCTTCACCAACCTCAATCCCGAATCCTCTTACATCGCGGCCGTCTATTCCGTCCGTCGGTGATTGCGGCCCAAGCCACGCCGGAGGTACGTCGGCTGGTCAACCTGTCGGTAGAAAAGAACGCGGCCGTCGCGATCGAGGCTCTGGGCTGGGCTCACGATCGTGCTAGTACGTCCAGGTAAGCAGGGTAGTGAACACGTTTTTGTCGTAGGCATATACGGGAATGTTGGAACTATTGAGCACCCCTTGATACTGCAGCGCCAAAGTCAGGTTACGGGGTAAGGCCTTGGCCACTTGGATGAAGATGTCCTGTTCGGTGTCCCGGCGCGGGGATAACTGGCCGGCGTCGTCCAGGAAGATCACCTGTGCATAGTTGTACGCGCGCCAATGGACCTCATAGTCGAGCCGCACGCTGAGGTCATACCACGGGAGGGTGGCCTGCCCCCCAAGCTGCAGCCGATTGCCCGAATAGGCGAAGCTCGATCCGCTAGCGGCGTCGGTATCGTGCTGGTAGCCCACCCGAACAATGTATTTGTCTTGCCGAAATCGGAAGGCATGGAGAAATCCGACCATATTGTTGAAGGCATCCCGTGACTCCGGGCCGAACCGGATGTCGTTATTGCCCGGTTCCGCGTAGAACTCCTTGCGCTGATAGCGATAGAGCAGGGTCGTCAAGTTCTCCATCCGGCCGAGGACCGGAAGTGTGACGGCGGGTGGGACCAATGTGACGGGGAGGGTGAGGGTGTGGCGTGAGAGAAAACCGGTGAAGTCGAGAAACATGTAGTCGTAACTGTACTGCCCCCCAATCTCGTAGGGCATCGTCCCAATGGTCCCCCGATAGACGCCTGACAAACCCCCTAAGTGGTCTTGGATGTTAAAGCTTCCCACGCCGCTGTTCGTATTCACGGTTTGATAGTAGGAGTAGGTGACGATCGATTCGATTGGTCCGTTGCGATACCAGGCGTAGTCGCCGCGGGCCGACGTCACCAATCCCGCAGACTGAGTGGTGCGCGAGCGGAGCGCCTCCGCCACCGAATCGCTGCTCTTACGCGGATTGACGGCGACGTTGTCGTCGTAATAGCCCCCGACGGCCACTTGCATGTGCAGACGTTGCGTCTCCGTGACCCGCCTCGTTGCCGCGAGGGCCTCCTGAACGCGCACGGATGCGCCCGTGATAGGCGAGCTGGGTTGCACCCGTTGCGCCGAGGCCAACTCGGCCTGCGCCTGGTCCGACAGGCCGAGTACACCCAGCGCGAGCCCTCGATAGAAAAACGCGAGTTGCCGGAGATCCGGATCGGAAGAAGCGTTCACGCTCAATGCGGCCGCCGCGCTGTCATAGTCCTTCTGCTGATAGCGAAGGAACCCCACATAGAATCCCAGGTTCTCACGGTCTGGTTCCTGGCGAAACACCTCCTCTAGAAGGGGCGCGGCCTTGCCATAGTGCCTTACGGCGAAGTGGGCGGTGCCCAGTTGGTAGGTCACTTCGAGATCGGCCGGGCGAAGGGTATGGAGGGTGGTGAGCGGAGCGATCGCCTGCTCCGCCTGCCCCCGCGCCAGATGACAGAGGGCTAAGTAGTAGAATGCTCGCGCGTGACGCGGATTGAGGGCGACGGCTCTTGAGAGCAGTGAGATGGCCTCATCATAACGCTTGGCATCATAGGCAATGATTCCTTCGGCGACCAGCACTTCTGCGTCGGCTTCCTGCGCCTGAACGGAGCACGGCAGCAACACTATCGTGAGAAGAACGAGGATTGCTGATGTGCGTGTCAGGATGCGTAAAAGGTGTGATCGACTCGTGATACTGCCTCTGCGCGCGTGGTATCGGCTCATTGAATGGTTCTCCATTCCATCATTCGCGCTCGCCCTCTTTCCTCGCTTGACCAAGGCGCGATCGGCCACCTACTATACGATACCTCCTGCTGATTTTCCGAGCCGCAATGGCTGGAAAGTGGCAGCCGGAAATGCTTTGCAGGCCATGCATTCAACAGAGAGCTGCTCGTTTTTGAACAGTTTCACGATGAGGAGTGGTGTCTTATGAGAACCGTCGACTTCTGTTTACGGGTGCTCACGTGCGGGTGCATGTTTCTATCGGGTGCCACGACTGGGGCTTGGGCGGAAGAGCCACCGCGACCCCTGTCAGGCGATGGGCGTGCAGTCGGGGTGGTGATGGGGATTGTCGGAGGACCAGTTGCGATGGTCCCTGCTGGCCCTTCTTCTCGCATCGTGAAGGTCGGTGATAGCATTGCTGCCGGCGAGGAGCTTCGTACCGGCGCCGGCGCGAAGGTCGATGTATTGTGGGATCATCGCGCGCTGTTGACTTTGCACGAAGAGGCACGAATGCAGATCCAGGAACCCCATCATGGCCAAACCGAAGTGCGGCTTCACCATGGTACCGTGCGAATCGCCTTGTCCTACAACGCCGGGCGGATGACCGACACGCTTACGCTTCAGACGGCGCTTGCCCGAGTGGTGAGCCGGGGCGGTATTCTGGAAGCCACGGTGCTGGGAGGGGAGCAGCGGTCGTTCTTTGCGCGACTGGTCAATGCGCCTCCGGTCGAAACGCTGCGTGTGTTTGAGGGGCATGCGCGGGTCGAGCCATTGACCGGAGAGGGCAGGTCGTTTTCCCTCAAGACAGGATCGGAGGTCTCCCTGAAATCGGGGACGGTTACTTCCGTCTCGGAGATACAACCGGACCCGCGTGCCATGCAACCACTTGCTGTCAGGGACGAACATCGCACCCTTCCTCTTCCGGTCACGCGCCAAATCGTCAACGCCCATGTCGGTCTCGCGCTCGAAGTCGAGAAGGAACTCCAGCAAACTTCTCCAGCGGGAAGCGAAAAGGAGCTGCTCGGCACGACCGTCAAAGGCGCTATTCTGTCGACCAGTACCGGCCTGCCGTTTATCCCTGGCATCCAAGCGTCCGCAGCTGGAAACTCCACAGGTGTGCCATCGCTCTCCACCTCGTCGCCGTCCATCCTTTCTCCGCCGGTGGCCCCTTCTATTCAAGGCGCCGGTGCCGGGAGCCTTGGGCCCGCTCAGTCCGGAGGTCTGAACACCAGCGGGCTCCTGAAGCAAATTCTGAACGATGTCGGCAAGGGTGCAAAGGGTCATGGGAAGAAGTGAACTGGCGATACCTATGACAGCCGTTAGAAAGAACGGCAGGCTTGTGAACGAATTCTCATGACGGCTTCCTGCTGAAAGGTGTTCTTGTACGTCCGCATGATGTGTTGGATGGCCGTCTCTTTCTCCTGACTCCCATCGTGCGTCAACTGGAGCACGTAGGATGTTTCGTGCTCGACCATTCCGGTTGCCGTTCTCCACCGTCCGGACACCGCCCATGAGGTCAGTCCGTCCGGAAACGCCGGCATCACCGTCGTATCGATGAATGAGGCCCACTCGTCTTCCGTCACGATCCCCTTTGGTTTTGCAGTGCCGAAATAGAGCGACTCAGTCACCACCGGATGCTCGTCCGACAAGCAGACGAGTGTGTGGGGAAGCCCGCAACCTGCGATGATCAACAGCATGACCAATATGGGGAGGATTGGTTTCAACAACATGATCGAGGGGGATGGCTACTGTAAGGGACCGCAGGATTCCATAGGAATTCCAGAGGGCGGCGCATCGTCGCGCATCTGGCCGTTACTTCTTAGTTTTGCTCGAATTCTGAGAGGGTGCTTTGGGCTGGTCTTTTTCCTTCTCGCTTCCCGTCACCTTCTTGAACGTCTCGCCGATCGCCGGTCCGATTTTTGGGATTTCATCCTCGATGTTTTTCGCGGCGCTTTTGATCCCTCGTCCGATGTCTTCGAAGGTCAGGCCCTGGTTTGGTCCGACCTTGCGTGTGTCTGTAGATTCTGATGCTGCGTCCGAAGCCGGAGCGAGGGCGGCAAGGATCAGGAGCATGAGGGTCAGTGGGAAAACCGTTGTTCGCATCAAGAGCCTCGCTTTCTCTGGAATAGTATAGGAGATTTTGACGTTCGGCAAATCGTGTGCTGCAGGCCGAAGTGATTAAGGGTGCGCTGATCAGCCAATAGCTGTCCTCCGGAACCGGCATACCTGTTGACCAGTAGGGGCCGCATGCGGTACAGTGTCCTTTAGTGCAGCATTGTATCGGTCCACCGGTGCTGTATCTCTTCTACGTGGGCCGCGCGATCGCATCGCGACCAGGTCCAGTCTGGAGCTGACTCCTTCCGGATTCACCCTCCCCTCGGTTCTCTGATCCCGTCTTAATGCGATCACAACGAAAGGATAGCTGCGTGCAGACGACTGCGTTTACAAGTTTTGACACCCTTGGTGTGTCTCCTACCCTCTTGCGAAATCTGACCAAAGCGGGTTTCGCTGAACCGACGGCCATTCAAGCTCAAGCTATTCCCCATGCGCTCGCGGGCCGGGATGTGTTGGGATGCGCTCAGACGGGAACCGGGAAAACCGCGGCTTTTGTCATTCCCATGTTAGAACGGTTGAGCGGGACGCCGAAAGGGCAGCCGCGCGCGCTCATTTTGGCGCCGACTCGTGAGTTAGCGATTCAAATTCAAGGGACGATCGATGCGTTAGGCCGCGATCTGCAGTTGTTTGCGACCACGGTCGTGGGCGGGGCGGATATGCAAGCTCAGGTCAGAGGCTTGCGGCAACGTCCAGACATTATCGTCGCGACTCCCGGACGGTTACTCGATCACATGTGGAATGGAACGATCAGTTTACTCGCGATGACGATCCTGGTCCTCGATGAGGCCGATCGAATGTTGGACATGGGCTTTTCCCAGCAGATCAATCAAATTCTCGATGCCATGCCGGAAGAGCGCCAGACGTTGCTCTTTTCCGCCACAATGCCGACTGATCTCGCCCGCTTGGCGCAGGCCAGCGTGAAGGATCCCGTGCGTGTCATGGTCACCAAGTCCGCGACGACTGCCGACGGTGTCACGCAAGCCGTGCACCACACCACACACGACCGTAAGAACGCGCTCTTGATGTCGCTCCTTCAGTCCGAGTCCGATACGGTGCTGGTCTTCGCCAGGACGAAACATCGAGCGGATCGACTGGGAAACATGCTCGACACGGCAGGTCATCGCGTAGCGGTGCTTCATGGTGGGCGCACGTTGCCGCAACGTCGCGCGGCCCTGGAAGGGTTTCGGCGGGGGACCTTTCGGGTGTTGGTGGCGACCGACATCGCCGCACGGGGGATCGATGTGGCGAATATCGCCCACGTGGTCAATTACGATGTGCCCAATTGTCCGGAGGATTATGTCCACCGGATCGGGCGGACGGCTCGTATGAGAGCGACCGGGCGCGCGACGACCTTTGTAACCGCCGAAGACCACGAGCAATTGCGCGCGATCGAGCGCTTGCTGGGTCAGGCAGTGCCGCGTGCGGATGGGAGTCTGGCTTCAACTGGCACCACCACACGATCTGAGGGGCACGCGCCACGCAGTGAACCGGAGCGGCGGCGCCGGCGAGGGGGATCATCCCAGGGCTGGAGACAGACCACCGATGGGGGTGTGCGAGAGCCGAACGGGGAAATCAAGCATGGAAGTGATCTTGGATCGGTGTCTTAATTCATACGATCATACGTTGCAAGGGAGGAATGATGGTGAGTGACCAGAAACAGGATGCGCCCAGGGCAGTGAGTCAGTGGCTCAGAATTCCCGACGGGACGATGGTCCAACATCGCTTGGATGGGCAAAAGGGGCACATCGACGGATTGACAGAAATTGTCACGGGCCCGAGCAGAAATCCCGATGGACGGACCCAGTATCGGATTAACGTCGGTAAGGGCGACCGGGTGCTCATTGCGGAAGAGGATCTCTTGATTCTGACGGATGCGGAAGGGTTGGTGAGAATGGCGAAGGAAAAAGGAGAATATCGCTCACTGGTCAATAAGCAACTGCGTGGTGTCTTTGGGGAAGACCGCTTCGTAAAGACATCCTAAGCCGGCTCAGTCAGGCAAGGTTCACCCAGGAGCCCCTGTTTAGTACAGGGGTTCCTGGGGTCCCCATTGCAACCCTTCCAGATCAGGATCATCTCCCTCGGATGTCGTGGGCCGCGCGGGTTTGTCGGCCTTGCGCTGGACACGACGGGCTTCTTTCTCCCGCTGCTTGACCTGTTTGGCTTTTTCTCGATCGCGTTTCGCGATGGTGGTCTTGCCTGCTCGTGCGATGGTTCCCTCCTTCTATTCGTGTTCCCTTGACGGTAATCGAATAGACCTGTCTTGTTATGTGCCGGATGGCCGACGGGCGGTACGGGTCGTGCTGGTACGCGCATGGGCCCGCGCAGGGCGGGCTTGGGTTTGTTCTGACCGGGCACGGGTCTCTGCCCCAAACCCCGAACTTGCCAAAGCCGTCACCTCGCGACGGATCTGATCCATCGGAGTCTCCTGGGATTCTAGAGAGGGGTCGACGAGTCCGAGTTGCGTCCAGCGGATTCTCAGTTTCGGGACGGTTCGCTTTTTCTTACGTGCAGGTTTGTTGCCCCGCCAGACGGACGTAATTTTCATCGTACACTCCTTTCGGCGAACAACAGGATGGCGATGTCCAGGCCATCAAACTGGGTGCAGTGGGGCATGCACAGAATCTCGCCCCATGCGTTGCCCATTCCCTTGTCCGGTGAAGGGGAGAATGGGCCGTAGGAGGAACGTAAGTTAGGGGAACGATCGCGCAGCTATGTCGCCGGAAACGCGAAGCGTAGGGTTTCGATCGTAGCTCGTACGGTTCAGCAATTTATCATGCTTTCCATAGTCTGGTCAAATGAGCCGACTGTGCGTAAGGTTGATCGATCAAAGGGTGACCGCCTCGGGGATTCTGCATTGTTGGTTGCGGGTGGAGAACGGGTTGCAACATGGAATGACCAATCGTGCAATCCCGCAGGGTTAGGGGAGGGAACTGGGTTCAGGCGACCTGCTGGCTGGGCGTCGAATGCCAAGTTTTCTTAGGCGGCTGCGCAATGTTTCTGGATTTAGCCCTAGAAGATGGGCCGCCCCACGGTCGCCATAGATTCGCCATTTGGTCCGTCCCAGTACTTCCATGATGTGGTGACGTTCGAGGTCCCCCAGGTTCTCCGGCTGTTCTGTGGAGAGGCCAGAATTGGCCTGCACGGGCGGGAGCAGCATCTCGTCCACCGTGACTTGGGAGGAGTTCGATAGAATGACAGCCCGCTCGATTACATTCTGAAGTTCACGCACGTTGCCAGGCCAATTGTAGGTGAGGAGCCGCACCAGCGATTGCGGATGGAAGGTGAGGCGCGGCCGCTTGAGCTTGGTCCCAATCTGAGCCAGGAAATGCTGCGCGAGCAGATGAATGTCCTCGCGCCGTTCTCGAAGCGGGGGTAGGGCGATGGGAAAGATATGGAGGCGGTAGTACAGATCGGCTCGAAAGGTTCCCTGCTGAATTGCGGTCGACAGGTCGGCATTAGTGGCGGCGACTAGGCGAACGTCCACCGAGACCGGCTGAGTTCCGCCGATTCTATCCACCATGCCGTCCTGAAGGACACGCAGCAGCTTGGCCTGGGTCTCGAGTGGCATTTCGCCGATCTCGTCCAGGAATAAGGTGCCGGTGTGCGCCAATTCAAAGCGCCCAGCCCGGCGTAGCTGCGCTCCGGTAAATGCGCCGCGTTCATGACCGAATAATTCACTCTCGATGAGCCCAGAGGGAAGCGCCGCGCAGTTGACGCGAATAAACGGCTTCTGGCTGCGGAAACTCAAATCATGCAGGGCCTGAGCCAGCACTTCCTTACCGGTTCCGGTTTCCCCAAGCAGGAGGACGGTCGTGTCGGTCGGAGCGACGGCTTTGACGAGATCAACCACCTTGGTGAAGGCCGGAGATGTGCCGACTACCAAGCGCAGATTGCGACTGGCTTTGACCTCTTCCGCGAGGTACTCATTCTCCCGGCGAAGTTGCTCGCTGAGTTGCTTGATCTGCTGGTAGGCCAGCACATGGTCAATGGCGTAGGCGATCTGAGTTGCGACTTGCTGGAGGAACTTGCAATCATCCGGATCCGGGGCGCCTGATTGCACGCTGCCGATATTCAATGTGCCGAGACAATGTTCTCGGACGAGCAGCGGAAGGTTGATCATCCGGCCCAAGCCTTCTTGGACATAATAGCGGTCTTCTAAAAAAACTTGCTCTTTCTGGAGAGCTCCCCGGATGTGCAGGCGCCGGTTGTCATAGACCCATCCGACCGCGCTGCCTTTTCGAGGAATGACGCTGTCGTGCGCAAGGGCCGGGGTTACCAGGTTGGTGACGACGGCATAGAACCGAAAAGAATCGGTGCTGGGTTCGTACAAGGTGATGCCGGCACGATCCCAAGGGATCACCTTTTGGATTTGATCGGCGATGACTCGCCACAGGCTCTCGATGTCCCGCTGCGAGTTCAGGGCATTCGTGACTTCGAGCAGCGTCTCAAAATTCAAGGTGGCGCGTTGCATGGCGGGTCAGAAATTTGTCCAGAGTTGTACGATGCCCCAGTCCTGGTCGGCGGAAGTGCCGAGCTGGTGCTGGATATAAGGACCGGAGAAAAAGTGGCCGTAGATGACCGCCAGCGAGACTTTGCCGTCCGCGAACATATGGCTCCATGCAATGTCGAGTTCGTCGCCGATGTGCGTGGTCGTGTTGTCGGATCGAGAAAAAATCAACGGACCCTGTGAGCCACGGTACCAGTTGTCACGGGCGCTTGCCAAGTACTTGCGCAGAGCCCAGATTTCGACGTGATCGCGCGCGGTCGGGCGTGCCTGTAGATTGATCTGTGGTTGCACGCTGTTGCGCCAGGCTCCGTTCAACATGTAGCCGACGTGGAGAAAATTGGTCGGGAAGAAGTTTTCGAACGTATTGGCGTTGCCGCCGCAACTGCGGGCAAGATTTCCGCCCGGCGTCACGCAATTGCTGTCGCCGTCTCCCGAGGCGTAATCGAATCCGATCGCGAGCCGGGGTTTCCATCGGTGGTTGTACCAGGTGTGGCCGAGCCAGGTTCCGGAGGCCCAGGCGTTGATGGTGAGGTTGCGTTGATTGTCGAATCCAAATCCATCTGCGCTGCGGCCGAATTGGTAGGCCGTTTCCTGCACAAAGTCCCAATTGCCGTCTCGGAGTTCTACGCGAAGTCCGACCATGTGTCGCAACTGTGAGGCGGACTTGGGCATGTAGAGGCCGGGGTTGGCCCGTTCCGGGAGCCGGTTGGAATAGAACACATAATAGGGTTCGACGATCATCCGTGGCAGGCTTCGGATCTGGTTGTACAGCACCACCATATCGACGTCGCTGCCGGCGTCGGTTGCATGCTGCGCTTGTGCAGGATTGCAGGGCGTGGAGATCACATCCGGACTGCAGCTCAACAGATTTGGCGTAAGGCTGCCGCCGGGACTCCCTTGCCCGAGGTCCGTTTCAGAATTCCGAAACCAGCCGAGTTTCATGTCGAAGTGGAGCGTGGCATAACTCAGCATGACTCCATCATGCGAGTAGCCGGTGTTGGCCCAGTCGAAGTGGCCGAACAGCCGTTGATTGCCGAACACGACGTACTGACGACCGATTTTCATACTGAGGCCGTCGATGCCGGCCAGATTGCGGATCAGCGCGTATCCCGCACGAATCCCGAGCCGGCATTGTCCTGGTCGTGGTGTGGCACATTGATGGTTGAGAGCGTCCCTCTCCTGGATGTCTCCCGTAGGATTGCCATTTCCACCCCACGTCGCCGAGTCTTGCAACTCCAAGTAAAAGTTGAGATTGGAGGAAGGATCGTATCCCAGGCCCAATCGTGCCCACTGTTGGATGTAGAAGTCGCTGGCACCTGGGCCGTTGTTGGCCGTTGTTCCGGATCCGGAGGCATTGAGGCTGTTGCAGGCGCCGGCTATTGGGGGGCCGCCTCCGAAGCAGACGCCGTTTCGCCATTCGGGCCGAACACGCAGGTCGGCGCGCATCCAGAAATGCCTGAGATCGAAGCCCGACCAGGGCGGCAACGCGACGGCGTCATCCCTTTCGACCGGGCTGGAATCAGGCGGTGAGAACCATGTCGGGGAGGCCGGTCCATAGTCGGCATGCCCGGCCTCGGCCTGGAGCCGACTCGGCGAGAGCATGACCCATGCCGTCTCGATCAGGGCGGCACACAACAGGAGGAATCTCCGCGTGGACGTAGGTCGAAGCATCGACGATCACGGAACATGGGAATCCTCCTTTCCCCTGCTCGGGGACGGCAGGACAGACGGCCAGCGATGGGGAGCCACCGGCCCTGCCGACAGATTCACTGTTCGATGAAACGAACGGCTGTTAGAAACTCATGCCCGCCCGTTCGTCCATATTTCGCATGAACTCTTCATGCTTCTTCACCTCGTCGGCGCCCTTTGCGCGGATGTGCCGATCACGTGCATGGAATTCATCGGGGGTCACCCGATAGCAGAAGTCCCACAAGGCATCGGCGCTGTGTTCATCGATGCCGCCGACCCGCGCTTCCAGCATGACCATGAGCTGGTTGACGCCGTCATAGGTGGCACGCCGGTTCCCAGCGCGGTGCAGCTCGCGGATCTTGCTCGTCTGATCGACGTAGGCTTGAAAACTTCCTGGAATCAGATTCTTCTCGGCCATTGTTTGATACGTCACTACTTGACCGAGCAGTTCCTCCGCCCAAGCTGCCGACTTCTGATTGCTGTTCCAAATCACGGGCTCAATGCTGTTGGAAAATCCGTGCGCCGGTGTGAGCCCGGCTAAGTTCCAGCCGCCTAGAATGGCGATTGTCGAATAGATGGCGATGGTTCGATTCATGTTGTCCTCCTTCTTGATATGTATCCCTGGCACGCCAACGGTCGGGTGGTTATTGGTCTGTGTGATGTGAGTGACGCGACCTTCTGACCAGAGGTACAGCAATGCCCATGCCAAGTGAACGCGCATGTGGTGCAGGTAATAAGGCGTTGATTTATTGAAAAAGAGAGATGAGCATTCTCAAATCGTTTAACGGAGTCGTGAAAGGGAACGGTGATGGCGTGAAATAAAACGGTTTGTGGTCGGGGGGACGGAGCGATCAGGCGACTGTGGAATCGATCATGTATCCACAAGCCCTGATCACAGATGACATGCTTGTCACAACTGATCGCCCACGTGCTTTAGGAAGACCGCGGAGAGAGCGGGCAGGGTCAAGGTCACCGAATGAGTTCGTCCATGAAGGGGCACGGGCGTGGCTTGAACTCCTCCGGCATTGCCCCAGCCACGCCCCCCATAGATGGACGCATCGCTGTTCAAAATTTCTTTCCAGTAACCTCCTCGGGGCGTTCCCACGCGGTAGTTAGGGCGCGGGACTGGGGTGAAGTTGCAAATCACCAGCACGATGTCGCCGGTCGCGTGCCCTTTTCGAATCAGACTGATCACGCTCGATTCGACATCGTGACAATCGATCCATTCGATGCCGGACGGATCGACGTCTCCCTGATGGAGCGCCGGTTCTTGGCGATAGGTGCGATTGAGGTCGGCGACCCATTGCTGCATCCCGCGGTGCAAAGGGAGGTCCAGCTTGTCCCACTGCAGCTGGCCGTCGTGAGCCCATTCAGCCTGCTGGCCGAACTCGCCTCCCATGAACAACAGTTTTTTCGCTGCCTGCGTATACATATGACCAAACAGCACGCGGAGATTGGCGAACTTCTGCCAGTCGTCGCCCGGCATTTTCCCCAGCAGCGATCCTTTCCCGTAGACCACTTCATCGTGTGAGAGGGGGAGTACGAAATTTTCATGAAACGCGTAAAGCATACGAAAGGTCAGGTTGTGATGATGGTATCTCCGGTTGATGGGGTCCTGTTGCATGTAGGCCAGCGTGTCATGCATCCAGCCCATATCCCACTTCAACCCGAATCCGAGCCCTCCGAGATAAGTAGGGCGGGACACCAATGGCCAGGCTGTGGATTCTTCGGCAATGGTTTGGACATCGGGATAGTGCCGATAGACCTCTTCATTGAATCGTTTCAAAAACGAAATGGCTTCTAGATTTTCGCGGCCACCGTACCGGTTTGGAATCCATTCACCTTCCTTCCGGGAGTAATCCAAATACAGCATGGAGGCCACGGCGTCCACGCGCAGGCCATCAAAATGGTACTTGTCGAGCCAGAACAGGGCGCTGCTGATGAGAAAGCTCTGCACCTCGTTGCGCCCGTAATTGAAGACAAACGTATTCCAGTCCGGCTGGAATCCCTGCTGCGGATGGGCATGTTCATAGAGATGTGTGCCGTCGAAGAATCCCAGCCCATGTTCATCGGTCGGAAAGTGGGAGGGTACCCAATCCAGTAGCACACCGATTCCATGGTTATGCAAGGTGTCGATGAGGTACATGAGATCCTGTGGTGTGCCGTAATTGCCGGAAGGCGCGAAGTAGCCAGTCGTCTGATAACCCCAGGATCCAAAAAACGGATGGTCCGTCAGCGGGAGGAACTCCACGTGCGTGAACCCCATGTGTTGTAGATATTCGGCCAGCGGTGCGGCAAGCTCACGATAGCTCAACGATCGGTTCTGTTCACCTGCGATTCGTCTCCACGATCCCACGTGCATTTCATAAATCGCGATCGGTGACTCCAAGGCATTGTGTCGTCGGCGCTCGCGCATCCATTCGGCATCCGTCCAGTCGTAGTCGAGATCCCAGACGATCGACGCCGACTTGGGGGGAATTTCATTGAAGAAGGAGAGGGGATCGCTCTTGTCGACTTGGTAGCCGGAGTGGCGGGAATTAATATGGTATTTGTACAAAGACCCTTTCGCGGCTTCCGGAATGAACCCTTCCCAAATTCCGGAATATCCCCTCGCGTTGAGCAAGTGCGTCTCGTTCTGCCAGTCATTGAAGGTACCGACTACTGAAACTTGCTCTGCTTCTGGCGCCCATACCGCAAAGTGGGCGCCTTGTTGACCGTTTACCTGGCCGAGATGTGCACCGAGTTTGTCGTAGAGTTGGAAGTGAGTGCCCTCATTGAACAGATAGATGTCTTGATCGGTCAGCTTGCTGGTTGAGTGAAACGGCATCTGCGTGGTTCGGTGCTGGGTCACTGGTTCACCTCATCTCGGCTGTTC
Source organism: Nitrospira sp. (assembly GCA_023248215.1). Taxonomy (GTDB): domain Bacteria; phylum Nitrospirota; class Nitrospiria; order Nitrospirales; family Nitrospiraceae; genus Nitrospira_A. The sequence continues at coordinate 65,690 of JAHFEW010000007.1, read as the reverse complement.
TGAGGAACAGGGATCATTCTCGTCTTCCACGCGATCGGCCCTATCACCATAGTCGGAGGAGGCGGCCGATGCATCGAAGGATTGAAGGATTCCGCCTAATGGAATCGCCACCCAGTCCGGTCGATTATTCAGTTCGTAAGTGAGTTCATAGATGGCTTTTTCGAGCACATGCACGTCCAACAGGATATTGAAATCCTGCCGGGACTGCGGACAAAACGACGCCCGACCAGCAACGGTACGATATCCCGTGAGGTAGGCGGCGCGAACGGATTGATACCAGTGGTGTGCCCAAGGTTCCAGTTCGCGCACTTCTCGCTTGGTTGGATGGATCTCATGGTATTGTCGCAACGCCATATGGGTTGCATAATGAAAGGAGCGAATCATTCCTGCGAGATCTACAACAGGGATATGTTTGGCGCGGCGTTCTGCCAATGGCCGGGCGGGCTCTCCCTCATAATCGATGATCACAAAATCGTGCCCGGTATAGAGGACCTGTCCGAGGTGATAGTCGCCGTGGCAGCGGATTCGCATCGCTGTCGGCGGTACCGTGATCAGCCCGCCCAGTCGAGCCAGGATGGCAGGTTCCTGCTTCAGGACTTGTCGGCCCTGTTCCTGGTCCGATGCGGAGAGCATGGACAACCGGCCGCGCAGCAATGTCAGGGCGCGAGTGGCCGAGAGACACATGGCGTTAACGCGGGATTTCAAATACGACGAGGGACAAGTTTCAGGAGCAAAGGCCGGATCACGGCTGCCCTCGCCAAGTACCAGGTGTAATTCAGCTGTGCGACGCCCCAAGAGGTGTGCCGCATCAAGATAGCCGAAAAATAGGTCAGCCCTAGCCGGTGGGCTGTTGAGCATTCGGATCGCGGATGGGTCGGGGTAAGCCAGTCCTGGATTTAGATGGGAGACGCCATCGAAGTAGCGGGAGAGCTCGGACAGTGTGTATTCCCATGCGTTGCCTTGGTTAGGAATAAACGTCTGTGCAAGCGCCAGGGTGATCGGCTCGTCACCCTCGTGCGTATATTCCAACGCGCCGACCAGGGCCGGAGAATGTCGAAATCTTCGAGTGGTGAGGGTGCGACCGATTTCTAATTCCGGATTCACGCCTGGTTCAGCCCGCCGATAGAGCTTCATGATGACGCGATTGCCGAATTTCACGGACGTGTTGCTCTGCTCGGCCTTCATGACGGAGACGGGGGCCGTGGTTTGGCTGATCGGTATGTCGTCGAATAACGGTGTGGCCGACGCAACCAACGTGCCCGAGCGACCCTGGAACTGCGCGCGGCGACCCATACTATTCAAAAGGGAATAGGCGCAGTCTTCATTCCACAATGCGTCGTACAGCAACCCCTCTTGGCATCCCTGGGGACCGACCACATTCAGGGAACCAATGACTGCGTTGGCGTGGTCGCGCCTGATCCGGTCGGCCTTCTGCCCGAACGCGGCGGTCATGGGCACGGTGTATGTTTCCACCGCACCTTCGCCATAGGACACCTCAACGAATCCCAGTACCATCGTGGCCGCATCCATGTTGACCCGCAGAACATCCGAAAAGCGGGCCGAACGAATGGTCTTGGCCTTCCCGCCAAACCAGCGGGACGACGTGAGGAACGCCGGCAGCAAGCCCTCGATTTCTTCGCGGGATGGGCCGTCAAATACCCGTTCCCAGGTATCCTGGATGGTGATCATGACTCCTATCCGAACATGACGTTCGACTACATGAAGTAGTCGAAGTCTTGCTCTCGTCTCAGGTTCCGCCGTACAGCAAAAATCTGAACCGGCACGGAATGCGGATCGAGCTGGACGAAATTTTTCGCGCCTTGCCAGAGGTAGTAAGCATTCGTCAGCAGGTCGTGGACCTGGAAGGGACGATCGCCTTGCAACCCCAGCAACTCCAGATCCAGATTGAGCCAGCCGGAATGAATATGGTGAGGGCTCAGATTGATCACGACCAAGATGACGTTCGAACTGTCCGGTGACTGCTTGCTGTAGGCAAGCAGTTGGTCGTTGTCGATGTGGTGAAACCGCAAGCTGGCATCACTCTGCAGGGCGGGATTCTCGCGCCGGATGCGGTTGACCAGCCCGATAAATTCTCTCAGGCTGTCAGATCTCGTGATATCCCAGCGTTGGATCTCATACTTCTCGGAGTTCAAGTACTCCTCGCTGCCGGGTTTCTGCGGGCGATCTTCATACAGTTCAAAGGCGGGTCCATAGATGCCATAGCTGGCCCCGAGCGTGGCAGCCAACGCCAGCCGGGCCATGAAGACCGGACGCCCTCCATGTTGCAGGTGCTCGGTCAGAATATCGGGTGTATTGGGCCATAAGTTGGGCCGGAAATACTCCCGGACGTCGGTCCCGGTCAGTTCCGTGAAATAGGCTGTCAGCTCGGTCTTGGTATTGCGCCAGGCGAAGTAGGTATAGGACTGAGTGAAGCCCAGTTTGGCCAGGTGGTACATCACCTTCGGTCTGGTAAAAGCTTCGGCAAGAAAAATCGCATCCGGGTACCGGCTCTTGATGTCGGTGATCAACCAATTCCAAAAGAGAAAAGGTTTGGTATGGGGGTTGTCGACGCGGAAGATGCGGATGCCGTGATCGATCCAGTACTCCACTACTGATCGGAGTTCCTTCCATAACCCCTGATACTCATCGCTTTCGAAATTCAGCGGAAAGATGTCCTGATACTGTTTGGGTGGATTTTCCGCGAATTGAATCGTGCCGTCGGGGCGCCTGGTAAACCATTCCGGATGTTGCTTCACGTAGGGATGATCGGGAGAACATTGAAAGGCCAGGTCCATCGCGACCTCGATCCCTCGCCGGTTGGCTGCGGCGACCAGTCGTTTGAAATCGTCTACGGTGCCGAGATGGGCATGAATGGCGGTGTGGCCGCCCTCGGCCGCGCCGATGGCCCATGGACTGCCCACCGAGTCGGGGTCGCCCTCCGGGTTGTTGTTCCTGCCTTTTCGAAGCGTTTGTCCGATGGGATGGATGGGAGGGAGATACAGGACATCAAATCCCATGTCAGCAATGTAGGGCAGTCGCGCTTCGCAATCCCCAAAGGTCCCGTGCGGCCGAGGTTCGCCGGCGGAGGAGCGTGGGAACATTTCGTACCACGCACTGAAACGAGCCTTTGGGCGATCAACCACGACTGAGAGTTCCTTGTCGTAGGTCGTGGCCCACCGGCGATCCACGCAAACCGCCATCACATCGGCAACCTCCTGGCTGAGAAGCAGATCCAACTGACATTGCTGTACAGGCGGGGAGGACTGCACGGTAGCGGCTATGGCCCTCAGCCTCTCCCCAGACTCGCCGGACGCCCGTGTCGTCGCCTCCTCGACGAGACGCTTCCCGATCAGAATGTCCACCGTGATGTCCCGTTGCGCCGCCAATCGCCTGTGCATGTCGCGTTGCCAGGTCGCAAAATGATCTACCCAGCCTGTCACGCAATAGTGATACCGTCCGAGTTCGGTAGCATCGAAGGACGCTCGCCACCGGTCGTTATCGATCGGCTCGAGCGGAACCTCCTGCCAGTCCAAGTTCTGTTCATGACGGAAGCGCAGCATTCCGCGGATGACGTCGTGTCCGTCTGCGAAGAGGTCTGCCTCGACCACAATCGCGTCGCCGACTACCCGCTTGATCGGATAACGCCCGCCGTCGATCTCCGGCTCGACATGCTCAATCGCCACTCTCCTGCGCCCTTCACCAATCAGGGACTGGGGCGTGCTGCGGTTCGCGGATGCGTGGCGCGCAGTCCCGGCATCGTTCTTCGACTCCTTTGCTCGTGTTTTTTTCATAGATGCGACAACTCGTCCGGTTTGTGTTCGTGGTGCCCGAAACGTCGTTCCAGTGCCTTGCGCATGAGATGGCGGGCTCCCAAGCCCACCGCCAGGGCCAGCGCGAGCACGACGCCGCCGAAGGTGATCGAGAAGGCTGCGATGACAATCTCTTTGGCGATACCCAACTGAGTCAGCACCATGGCGAACGTAAACAGCAGCAGCCCCCATCGCACCAAACCAGCGACGACGCGGGCCTCCTCGACCTGGGCGTTGACGGCAGCAATCAGGGCGGCTTCGGCAAAGAAGTTGGCGCAGAGCATGCCCACGAAAAGCACGAGCGACGCGGCGAGGACATTCGGCAGAAAGCCGACGATCTGGCTGATCAAATTGGCTGTGGCCGGCAGATTCATCGCGTCGACGCCCATAAAGGTAAACAACAGAAAGACGATCCAGAACAGGATACGGCTGACCACCGACGAAACCGGCTGCCTGACGCCTGCCTGAGAGAGCGGCTGGGCGACGCCCAAACGTTCACAAAACAGGTCGAAACCGAATGTTCGAAGGAGTCGCAGCGTCAGCGTCCTGACGAACCAGGCTGCCATGATCCCCAACGCCAGAAAGGTGAACAGTGCGAGGAGCCGCGGCAACACGAGCACGATCTGCATGACGGTGTCACGAAATCCGGCGACCACTGTATCGCGCCACAGGTCACTCATCGCGCCACCTCCATTGCTCGACCAGATAGGGCTTCGACCGTTCAAACTGCCTGCAGAGTGCTTCCACCGCCCTGTCCACCTGGGCTCCATCACCGTCCTGTGTTTCCAGGACGAAGGAGGCCGTGCGCCCGAGATAGAGCGGGGTCAGCGATTTCAGCATGTGCTCCCGATGCAATGTCTGATCGTGGTAGGCCAGGGCGAAATCGTAGACCGTCTGAACCCAGAGTTCCGGCGGAAAACGAAAGTCCTCGGCGTCCTGCATGTCGAGCGTGAGGATCTGTCCCAATGTGTCCCGAGAGAGGATCAATTCCCAAAGCGGGAGGAGATCACGCAAGCCCTGTTTAAACCCGCTTATCATGCGGCCGGTTTGCAAGGGGCCGGGATCGGGGGCCGTTTGGGGTATACCGTAGAGCGGTACCTCGCTGGATTCCTTCGTCCGTTCCCAGGCGGATTCGTATTCCTCCATCGAATGAAAAATTCCCCCCACCGTTTGCGCAAGGACGATGGACAGATCGACTGACCCAATCTTGGTGTCTTGATCCCGGGTGCCGAGAAAGGCGTGACAGACGCGATACCCGCCGGCTAGAGCGGCGGTTGTCATCCAGCCGTCCACACTGAATTTGCCCGCGGCTCCCGTCCACGTCGACCGGGTGAGCAGATCGCGGGCGAACTTTCCCGATAGGCCGTAGGCGCCTCCGCTCGGATACCGCAAGCGCTTCCCATACAGGGCACGTGTTAACGGGTAGAGGAGGTTATTGACCAATGTGCCCTCGTAGCGGTGACGTCGGTAGAGCGGGACTACATAATCCTCGCCCGCCTCATACACTGGTCTGGCCAGTTGATCGATCCAACCAGAGCTGAGCGAGCGAAGCTGCCCCTCGAGGATCAGGCAAACTTTCGGCTGGAGTTGCTGGGCGGCGAGGCAGAGATTGCGGATACTTTCGGCTCGCCCGGGAAAACCGGACTCCCTGGTTAGATTCGCATAGGTGCTGGCAGCATTGGGAATCATCCGGACCGGGACCATGCCGGCGGCGACCCGATCGATGATTCCCGGCGTGCCGTCTTGTGAACCGGCGTCGCAATTTACAAGAAGGGCGGGAATATCGGGAAACGATTGCTGCAAGCCTTCCAGCACGGATTTCACGATGGATTCGATCGTGGCGGCGTTATTGAGGGTCAGCAGGCCCACGATGATCTCCGTTGTGTCTGTCGGCTGTTCGCCCTCAATACCGGGAGAGCCAAGCACGGTTTGCTCATTTGTCACGATAGCCGTCTCACTTTTTCGCGTCCTGCCGCAGCGAGGCCGACGTACTCATCGGTCGAGCCGAGCCGTCAGGATGCGGGCAAGACCTTCAGCAATGTGAGGTAGTCGCAGAGTTGTCTGGTAATGAGGAAATTGCGCCGTACATGTTCGCGTGCCATGGCTCCCATCCTGTTCATCAGCCCGGGATTGTTGAGCAAATGACGCATCCGAAACCCCGCCCCCTCCACGGAATGGACCACATACCCCGTGACCCCGTCGACGATTTGAGCGGCAATTCCCCCGGCCGTGCTCCCCACCACGGGTTTTCCTTTCCACATGGCTTCCGAAACTGTCAGGCCGAAGCCTTCTTTGATGGACTTTTGGAGCACGACTGTGGCGCTCCGTTGCAACGCGTTGATTTCCAGGTCTGCCTCGGGAGGGAGTTGGATGACATGAATATCGGAGTCGCGGCCCGCCGACTCGCGGAGTTCAGCGAGGACCGCCTCACCTTCCGGGTCATGCATCACACCGGAGCCGGCTAACACCAGCTGGCAGTCGTGGTGCTTTTTCACGAGCCGATAGGCCTGAATGGCGCCTAAAGGATCCTTAAACCGATCGAAGCGGGCGACCTGCAACAGCATGGGCTTGGTTCGATGAATGCCGAGCCGATCAATTATCTGGGTGATTTCCGATCGCCCCATCTCACGGTTCTTCGGGCTCAACGGATCAATGGACGGATAGACCAGGAACTTGGGAATCGGCAGCCGTTGGGCAAAGCCGGAAAGCGAAAAGATCGCGGCGTCATACTTCAAGACAGAGCGTCGAAGAAAGGTCCAGGCCCGCCGTTGAGGCTGTGCAAGGTCCAAATGACAGCGCCACAACCAACAGCCGTTGGTTCGATAATCGACTAGGCCCGCCGGTTGATGGTCGTGGACCATGACCATGTCGGCCTCGAGTTTCAGTGCCTTGGCGTTGCGCTCGATGATGCTCGAATAGGTGTGGTACATATCGTCGGTGATCTTTTCGTCTCGTCCCTGTAAGGCGTTCATCATGCGATTGACCACGATGAAATACTCCTGCGTGCCCGCCAGGACCTCCCAACGCGCCTCCACGCCCAAGGACACCATCATGGGGACTAGACGGCGCAAGACCTCTGACATCCCACCTCCGTACCGGACCGCATTGAGATGGAGGAAACTCTTGCCCTTCACGAGATCGCTTAACCGGTAGAGAAAATCGACCGTGCCTTTCGGCGACACATCGCGATATTCGTCCAACGCCGAGTTCACAGGCCTTTCTCCATCCTTGGTTCACGCGCCAGCAACCTCATTAAATGGCACTCCACTCCATACTATAGGCGCTATTCCGCGGCCGCACTGCCGGAAGATGCAACCAGTAGGAACTATAGGGCCCCAATGTCAGGACATAGGGGCCCTCGCCGATCACGGGGAATCGCGAATCTCCAAACAACTCTTCCGGAACGATGTCTTTGTAACGCCCGAGATCAAGTTCGACGGCCTGTGAGGATTCTGCGAGGTTGTGCACCAGCAGCACGGTCTGCTGTTCGTAGGTACGGACGTAGGCCAAAATTTTTTCGTTCGCCGGGTTCAGGAACTCCAACGTCCCGCGACCGAAGACCTTATGTTTCTTACGGATGGCGATCATCCGCCGCATCCAGTTGAGGAGGGAATGGGTTGCTTGTTTTTGTGCCTCGATGTTGACGGACTGGTAGCCGTAGACCGCATCGGTGACCACGGGAAGAAACAACTGAGATGGGTCTGCTTTGGAGAATCCGGCGTTGCGATCGGCCGTCCAATGCATCGGCGTACGCACCCCGCTCCGGTCCCCCAGGTGAATATTGTCCCCCATGCCGATTTCATCTCCGTAGTAAATGATCGGGCTGCCCGGCAGGGTGAACACGATACTGTTCAGGAGTTCCACCTTGCGGCGATCGTTGTCCAGGAGTGGGGCCAGACGACGGGCGATTCCGATATTCCGGCGCATTTGAGGATCGCGAGCGTAAGCGTAATACATATAATCACGTTCCTCACCGGTGCACATTTCCAGTGTCAACTCATCGTGATTGCGTAGAAACAAGCACCACTGGCAGGCAGGGGGGATTTCGGGAGTATGTTTGAACATGTCGATGATCGGCTGGCGATCTTCGCTTCGGACGCCCATGAACAGGCGAGGCATGAGCGGGAAGTGAAAGGCCATGTGAAATTCGTCGCCGTCACCGAAGTAGGGGCGTACGTCGCTCGGCCACTGATTGGCCTCGGCCAACAGGACACGTCCCTTGTACCGCTGATCGATGCTGGTACGAATCTCTTTCAGGTAGCGATGGGTCTCCGGCAAGTTCTCGCAGATCGTGTCCTCGCGCTCGAACAGGTAGGGCACGGCATCGCATCGAAACCCGTCTAGGCCCTGGTCGAGCCAATACTCCATGACCTGAATCATCGCGCGGCGGACTTCGGGATTATCGTAGTTGAGGTCCGGCTGGTGACTGAAGAAGCGATGCCAAAAGTAAGCCTGGGCTTCCGAATCCCATGTCCAATTGGATTTTTCGGTGTCGACGAAGATGATTCGTGCGCGGGGATATTTGTGATCCGTCTCGCTCCAGACGTAGTATTGTCGCGTGGGGGCCTCAGGGGAGGTCCTCGCCGCTTGAAACCAGGCATGTTGGTCGGAAGTGTGGTTGAGGATGAGGTCGACGATCACACGCATGCCGCGTCGGTGGGCTTCTTCGAGTAACCGGCGGAAATCCTCCGCCGTGCCGTACGACGATGCGATGCTGCGGAAATCCGCCACATCATAGCCGTCATCCCGCAAGGGCGAGGGATAGAACGGCAGTAACCAGAGGCAATCCACTCCCAACCATTCCAGGTAATCCAGCTTGTGGATCAGGCCGGAAAAATCCCCGATCCCATCGTCGTTGCCGTCGTAAAAGGCACGGACGTGGAGCTCATAAAACACGGCGTCCTTGTACCAGAGTGGATCTTGATTCAGCATCGATCAGATCCTTGCCGAATCGCCGGTGAGGAATTCATCGCAGACTGTGATGAGTCTGGAACGTAACCGTTCCAGACTGCCCTGGTATGGATTGATCGTGCGGATGCGGTCGGCCAATTTCAGAAGCCCAAGTCTCGAACGAATCCAGGCCGAGAAATCGTTTTCTTCGCGTCGTAAGCGAAAATGGGCTTCGAACATGTGAAAGTAGATGGTGCTGACGTCGATATCGGCCACCATGTCGCGGAACTCCTGCAGCGTACGCGCCTCCAGTCCGAGCGGGACCTCGAGAATCCGGGAACGTTTAAAATGAAATGGTTGGCCAAATACCACTCGTGGAATGATCGGTGTGCGGGAGAGATGGTCGTCGATGATGGAGATGATTTCCTCTCGAAGGTCCTCCAAGTCCGGATAATCGAAGGGGTCAATAACGGCCAGCCGTTCCCCTAGTACGTGATCACCGATTTGCATTACGACCCATTGGGCAAAATCGTTCGGGTAGGTTCCCTCAATCAAACCATGGCGCAGAAAATAGCTATGGGTGTGAAAGTGAACCGAATCCAGCGGAACTTCTTCAATCAACTCCGCGAGCTCTTTTTCGTCATCCGCCTGATGGGCTATGCTTTCCTGCAATTCGCTGCAACCTATGAATGCAAACGGGGCATCGGGAACAATTGGCACGATCTCACACCCTTCTTTCGTAAGTGAAGAAAGCAGCTAATCATAAGCCTCCTCGCACACAAATGCACACCCATAAGCGCGGCATGCTGCCAAGCTTCGTTAGGCACCTCCACCTGGTTCTTAATATAGATCGTTTACTCGGGTCTCCAGACTAGTGAAACACCTAGCTGACGATAAAGCGCAGCCCCAGTAGGTATGATAGGTGGTGCAGGCGCGAGACCGCGCGGCCTTAGAGTGGGGGTGTGATAATGGGATTAAGAACGACATGCATGGTTCCTGTCGATGGATTGCGGAAGGAAAGGTGTGGGAAGAATGCGCAGGGGCGTCAGATTGCAAAGGCAACACATGACGGCCAGGTCCTCTCTCATTTTGAATGCGAAGAGGGACACAAGTTCCATACTGATGAGACGTGCCATTACTATTTCGAATGTGACTGTCGGCCCCGCTATGCGCAGGCCGATTGCTCGATACCGCAGGAGGGCAAGAGTTCTACGTCCTAAGCCGAAGTAGGGCGTGAGCACCCCATCGACCTTCTTGTTGCACCTACGGACATTTCTCCTTTATTAGAAAATAAGATCAAGACATTCCAGCCTATGCTCAGCGCTGGCAGCCGCAAGCCGCATGTCCCAACAGCTAAGACCAAATTGTATTCACAAACGAGGGATCCTCCTGTACCGTGGAGCGAGAAACCTGCCGGCAATAAATGATCTATGCCGGCCGTTTGTTCATGCTCGCGAGACGGCCCGCTCGTCGATCAAGGACAGCCGTGGATCATCACCCCCGAGGTCCTGAGGGCTTCACGATGAGACGAAATCCCCTTGTGCGTGCTCGAGTAGAGGAGCGGAAATAAGGTGGGTCTATGCGATGAAATCGCCTAAGTTCAGAATTGCGGCAGATGGATAAGGTGCTTTACCCTTATCTCTTGTTTTGGAGTATCGGACTGCTGTTCTTCACGGCCGAGTGGCTCTATCCTGCGCGTCCGATCGCCTATCGTTCCGTATTGTGGCGCGACCTGCTGGCATTGGCTGCGTATAACCTCTCGTTCCTGCTGGTGGTCCGATGGACGGACCGCATCCCAATTCCCAACTATCTTCCTACCTCTCTGCATACGTTGCCCACGGTGTATAAGCTCGTGCTGTTTTACATAGTCGAAGACTTCGGGCTGTATTGGGCGCACCGGCTCATGCATACCAGACCAATCTGGCGCATTCACCGGTGGCACCATGCACCGAGCTATCTGTATTGGCTGGCCGGGATTCGTGCCACGATTCCACATATTGTGCTGTTCAACCTGACCTATGTTCTAGCCCTCCCCCTGCTTCACGAGGCCTCGTCCTGGGCGTTTCAGGTGATCATGGTGGAACACATTGTTCGCAACAACTGGATGCATATGAACGTGACGTGGAAATCGACCTGGTTGGAATGGGTGTTTGTGACGCCTCGTTACCATCACATCCATCACAGTCAAGATCCGGCCCACCAGACGGCAAACCTTGGCGCCCTGCTCACGATTTGGGATCGCTTGTTCGGGACCTACTACAATCCTGATGATGTGAAAGGGGAGTTGTCGTTCGGTCTTACAGAGCGGGTCTCGCCGGGGAGGCTGATGATCGGTCTGTAGGGACGAAACTTAGCCGGAGGAGCCAGTTGTGCCGTCTGTGTTTAACCGTACGTTCTCGAGGGATAAAGACGCTGTCTGACATTCGTTGAGGCGTAGGATGTCAGCATCCAGATCGGATTCACCCACGCCGGTTCTCACGGAGATGAGTGTTTGTTAGGGCCTGAATTCTCCATCATTGTCCCCACCTTCAATGAGCGGGACAATATCGTCCAGCATGCCGAACTCCTGGAAGCCTGACGATTCTCCGGACATGACAGCGGGCCTGGTTCGCCGGCTGGCCGGCACGAACCATCGGGTGCGCTGTCTCCAACGGATCGGGCGTTGAGGGTTATCCTTGCCTGTATTGAAGGCATGCTGTCCAGCTCCGCGCCCTTCCTTGCAGTCATGGACGGCGACCTTCAGCATGACGAACGACTGCTCCTCGACATGCTCAGAAACCTGAAACAGGGCGGATACGATCTCGTCATCGGGAGTCGATACAAAGCCGGCGGCAGCATCGGCGAGTGGGACGGCCTACGGGCCCTGACCAGTCGATGGGCCACGCTGTTGAGTCGTCCGTTGGTGCCCGCCAGTCTGACGGACCCAATGAGCGGGTTTTTCGCGCTGCGTCGTGAGGTGTTCGAGCAGCTTGTGCGGCGGACGTCCGGGCTCGGTTTTAAATTGCTGCTGGATCTGTTTGCCTCCTCCCCCGCATCCGTTGACGTTCAAAGAACTGCCCTGCGAATTTAGGACGCGACAGGCGGGGGAGAGCAAGGTCGATAGCCAGGTGGCCTGGGACTATCTCATGCTCCTCCTCGACAAGTCTGTCGGCCGCTTTGTGCCCGTGCGTCTAGTAACCTTTTCTCTGGTCGGCGGCCCGGGCTCCTGATCTACTTCGCGGTATTGCTGCTCCTCTATCGATGGTCGTCATGGCCGTTTGCGTGGGGACAGGGAGCCGCGACATTCATTGCGATGACGAGTAACTTCATCTTGAACAATGTCGTCACCTATCGGGATCAGCGCTTACGCGGGTGGCAGTGGCTGCGGGGCTGGCTCTCCTTCGTCCTGGTGTGCAGCCTTGGCGCCGTCGGGAACGTGGGAGTAGCGTCCTACCTGTTTACGCAGGAATTCAATTGGGGATTGTCGGCGCTGGCAGGCATTCTCGTGGGAACGGTATGGAATTATGCCGTGACGTCGTCCTACACCTGGAACGCGAAAATCCAGTAACCCGTCCAGCCCTTTCGCCACACAGAGAGTTGGCTACGGTCGCCGTCCTTCGATTCGGTAGAATTGGAATTCCTCACCGGAGTCGAACGGAATGAAATCGGCAGGAATGGCCTGTGGCAGCCGTTGCCCGCGTCGTATGACCACATAATCGTACTGGGTGCTGAGCCGGTCCCACGGGATCGGGGCCGACTGAATGATGAATTCCCCCATCGTCAGCGGGGAACGAACCTTCGGAGTAAGTTGAACGGGCTGTTGGCCTGGTGCGGAAAAGAGGTTCGAAACAAACAGTGATCGCCGGATGACCCCCCAGCAGGACAGGTTACTCATCGGCATGGGTTCAGGTGGTCGCCTGTCCACTGGAGATGGAGCATCGGGGAGTGTGATGGCCGATAACAGACGGGCTCCTTCCGGAAGCTGGTCGAGCGTCTGCACGAATTGGCGATAGTGTCGATCCGTGTCACGCCAGTGGTCCGTGATATAGGCCATGCGAATCACAAATAACGTGCCGAGCATCAGGGCGACTGCCATGAACCATCGTCGGCTCGTCACCGGCCAATCTGAACTCGCAAGGGCGAGTAACATGGAGACAATCGGCATCCGAATATCGACCAGCCCGGTGGTGCCGATTGTGCTGGGCATTGCCAGTGCCGCCAGGGCCACCACCGCGAGTGGGAGGTACGTCGAGGGTAGGACAGCGCAATGCCGCAAGGCCAGCCCGATTCCCACGAGGCCGACCAGCATGAGCCCGGTCACGCGATCCAGGACCTGGTGCTCCGTTCGGAGGGTGCCCTTCAGGGCTTCGAGTCTTGTGTTGAGAGGAACAAAGGTGACAGCCGGGAGAGGCGGCGATCCTCTGAGCCAGGACGGGTAGTCGTCAGGAGTGGCTCGAAACGTCGGGGACAGGAGCAACAAGATGAGCGGCAGCACGATGGTCGGAAGTGCTTTCCAGAAAGGAAGTCTTGGGTGCGAACAGGGGCGCGACGATAAGTCCACCACTGGGCAAACTCGTATGCGAGCACGATCATGGCGAAGACGCCGAACGCAAAGAGATGGGCGAAGAACAGGACGACGGCCAATAGTGAGAACAGCGGAACGATCAGTGTGGCGGAACGATCGCGGAGGACTATCCACAGTCCACAGGTGAGGAGGGCCAATCCGAGTCCAAAGAGGTAATTGAGAAACCCCCACAGGAACACACTGTTATAGAGAAAGAAGAATGCCAGCAGAGGCCAGGGCGACCAGCGTCGATGCAAGGCCGCATGTAAGGCCATTACGCCGCCTGCCAGCAATGCGAATGTCAGACCGATGAAGACTTTCCCTGCGGTTTCGAGGGACATGAATCGAGTGAGCGGAGGCACCACCAGATCCATCGATAGGTTCGGCAGAATGCCCCAGTGGATTTCGTAGTATTGACGAAGCCAGGGAGAGTGACCGCCGTCGGCCAGGATGTGCATGCGGGCCATGTGGTTGGGGTAGTCCACCAACGGGGGGATCTCGACCAGTACGACAGGGATCAGGGTGACGCAAAGCAGGGCCAGGGCTGCACCCAGAATACTCGAGGCGGTTTCTGTGGGGTCTAATGAGTTCGCGGTTCACTGCCTCTCGTGACCATACGCCTGATTTCTTGTAACGAAGGATGCGCGGCAAGGGCAAGAAATCTGTCAGCAGAAATGGAAGGCCTGTTCCGGCTATTTAGCGACGGTATCGCCGATGCTCACGAACTGTTTGCGGAACCCAACGACTTTCGCCAGATAGTCGCGGGTCTCTTGATAGGGGAGGGCGGTGCGGAGGCGGTCATAGAGCGCGGCCGGTTGGAGCCCATTGATTTGCTGCAGGGCGGTGCGCTGATCTTTGGAGAAGGTCTTGAAGACATTGCCGGCACCGGTGTTATAGGCAGAGATGACGCAGTATTCCCGTGAGACGAGATCCATGACGTCATCCAACTGGGAGTAGGTCAATACATTGAGATAGGCTGCTCCCAGTTCGATGTTGTTTTCGGGATCGAAGAGATAGTCGCGTGTGGGCGCCTTGTCCTCGCCTTTGGCTTTGCGATAGGCATCGCGTCCGCCGCTGGTGGGGACCAGCTGCATCAAGCCATAGGCCGGTGCGGAGCTCACGGCAAACGGATTGAAGTTGCTCTCCGTACGAATGATGGCAAACACGAGGCTCGGGCTGATCTGATACCTCTCCGCAAACTGGCCCACGACTCCGCGATATTTTTCGGCCTGTTTGTGTGAGAAGTTAGTGACCATGGGGATGTTCACCACGTGCGCGGTCTTCGGACCATCGTCTTGCTCGACCTTGCGTGTCGTCGCGCCTTTCGATAGAAGCGACTCGGCAAATTGTTCCGCCTCCGTCGGAGTTCGCACCGGCTTGCCGACTTTGTCCAATACCAGACCCAAGAGATAGGGCTCTTTGTCGCCGGTCAGGGTGATTTCTTTATCCGTAAAGAGGTCGACGCTGCGGGGATCATTGGGTGTCAGGAGCGTGGTGACGACGGCGTTCTTCAGGCTCGCTTGGGGATCCTTCTCGTCAAGTGTCTCGATTAGAATGTTTCCGGCATCGAAGTCGACAATGGCCCGGCTGCGATAGTTTTGCGTGTATTTGACGTACTTCTTCTGCTCGGGCAGTTTGACTTCTTTCGTGCCCCATTTCTTGCCGACCTCTCCGGTCAAGGCCGCCATCAGGGCTTGGAAGTCGCGTTGAATCGACCGGAGGTCTCTGAGCAGGGCCTGAGGGTCCCGACCATAATTCTCGATTCGTCGCCGTGCGATTTCAGCCGGATCCTTGCCGCCCACGATATCCAGGACGGTTCTCCCGCTGCTGCTGCCGACGGCACGCTCGGCGGCACCGAGCATTTTATCGGTCGTTTCGCAGCCGGAGAGAAGCGCAGGGGTGGTGAGACTCAGCAGCAGCCAAGGCAATCGTCGATAAGACATGGCGGGAGTATACCGAAGGTTTAGGGGAGAGGAAAAGAAAATCTCTCAATAGGCCACCGTCGGACCAAGGCAAGTACAGGGTCGCAGCCCTGCCGGCGCACACTCGGGCTCAGGAACCAGGTATATCCACGTGCTTGACGCGTGGTTTTTACGGCCAGTACCATTAGTACGCTGACATCAATGTATGACCGAAAGGCAGGGAGTATGGGACACAGTTCCAACGGCGTGGCGCCTGAGCACGGTTCGGCTAGCTGGCAGTGGTGTCGACAGGCGGTATTCTTGGTCCTGTTTGTGATGCTGTCAGGGAACTCTCAAGCGGTATCCCCATTGTCTGAGCAAAGTCCCACGATGGCTGTCCAGCGCACCATGAACGATATCCTATACATCCTGACGGAACTGAAGGATGCCAGCCGGTCGGCGCAACGTCAGTGGGAAATCGAGCAAGTCGTGCGGCGCTCGTTCAACTACGAAGAGATGGCCGAGCGTTCCCTCGGAGAGGCCTGGAACGGATTGAATGCTGCCGAGCGACGGCAGTATGTCCGGTTGTTCGTGCAGTTGTTGCGCGATGAGGTGGCTGACAGACTCCGGGAGTACTCCTCTGCACAGGTCGCGTATCTTTCCGAACGGGGCAATAAAGAAGCGATGCAGGTGACGACGGCGCCTGCCGGGGCGGACGTTGATACGAGGATTGAGTTTCAGGTGGTGCACCGGTCTGGAACGTGGCTCATGAATGACCTGGTCTGCGATGGCGCCAGCATCGTGGCGAATTACCAGACGCAGTTCTCACGCATTCTGCGCGAAGGGTCCTTTTCTGAACTGATGGAACGCATGAAGCAGAAGGCGCTCGTCGCAAGAGTCACCGAAAAAGTTGATTCCTGAGCGGAACTCAGCCGCCTTGCCTTCAAAGTGGTCCCTCCCACCTCACCCGTGAAAATTTATGCAAAGGTCCTGAATTCCACGAGGCCATGCTGATGGGCTCGAATCAGAAGCTTCTGGCGACTGGTCACGCCGAGTTTGTCAAATATGCTGGTGAGGTGATGGCGCACGGTCGTGGAACAAATGCAGAGATGGTCGGCAATGTCCTTGTTTGAGAGTCCTTGCCCAATCAAATCGATGATCTCACGCTCGCGTTTGGTCAAGGCGTCCGAGCTCCTCGGCGATGAGGGGCCTGCATTGGAGATGCCGAGGGCCAATCCGTTCAGTCGGCCTGTTCCATTGAGTTCATCTGGTATCGTCTTTGCCTGGCCATGACAGACGTAGTCGATGATCGCGAGTAGGGCCGCCGGCGGCTGAATGCTCAGCACAATGCCGTCTACCCCGGATGACAAGGCTTCCCAGGCGCGGTGTTTGTCTTCAATGCCGCTCAATAACACGATTTTTGTCGTCGGGACGGATGTCTTCATCTTTCGCACCAGTCCCATGATATCGATCTCAGGCTCTAGCTCGATGATGATCACCTGAGGTTTCTCTCGTGCGATGAGTTCCTCCGCTTCCACCGCGCTCGTCGCTGCTCCAATGAGCCGGATGTGCTGTTGGGATTTGACGACGGCCTGAAGACCAAGGTGCACGAGGTGATTCTTACTGACGATCGCCGCTGTAATCGGGGTATTGCTTCGTTCTAGTCCGCTCATAGATCAGTCCGTCAGGGCCACAGGCCTACAGTGATGAGACACCGGCGCCTTTCGGCGCCTGCCGTTCACAATACTCATAACAACGTGAAAGGACCAGGTCGCCTGAGGGCCGCACAGTGCCGCAAGCCTGTCCCATGAGGAGCGCCCATTCGGCGACGGAGGCCGCCAGTTGGGTCGGTGAGAGGCCTTGTCCTCTGAACCGATTCAGCGCGACCGCCGAGAGCACCACCTTGAGATAGGAGAGGGAGGGACCATAACTGAAGACATATTCACGCTGCCCGGTAAACAGAAGCTGCAGTCCATGTTGCGCCTTCATGCCACGATGCCCGCAGCGGCAACAACGCAGACACTCGAGACCAGTCTGTGCGTCATAACCGGCACGGGAGTCGGGTTTCATCAGTTGGCCGCAGTGGGTTGTCGGGCAGAGCGTCATGAGGTTGTCCGTGAATGGTCTTCCGTTTGCCGTCTTCTCACACGTTATGCCAGAGAGGAGGTCGTGAGGCGGTCGAAGCTGCTCGTGTCCGCACCCGTCGTTTGCTTGAGCGCCACCCGTTCGGCCTCCAGCCAATCTTCCCGATCATGGCCGTCCTGGCATCCGCGTCGCTGGTACAGCTCATAGGCCAGCTTCTCGATACGCATCCGGGTGTCATCGATCGCCGTGCAGCTGCCGTTCTTGTGCAACAAGGTCTGACGATCCTTGTTGTCTTGCGTCGGTACATGTGTCGGGGCGAGGGATCGCCCCTGTCGTCCATTGGTGTCCAGGGTCGTTTTTGCCCGCTGTCGTGCCATGTGTGACGTCTCCTTGGAGTTGACTGCTTGTGTGCTTTAAGATGAGCGCGCCACGTTAGAGCACGCGCGCGCAAGGGATGCCGAGCTTTGTTTGAAGCAGCTCCACTACCCGAGTCGGTGGGATAATGGGTGGGGGAGCTTCGACTGTGCGCTGCGAGACAGCAGGCATGGTGTCATGACCCGGCTTGGTCAGCATCAGCACCGGTGCCTGCGGACAGAGGGCCTTGACGGTTTCTAATGTTTCGGCCCCATGGCCCCCGAGCTTGTCGCCGTACGAATCAGCGCGGAGCAAGATCGCACCTGGCTGCAACTCGCCGAGATCGTCGATCATCGACTCAAGACTTCGAACGAGGATTGCCTGGTATCCGCTGGTTGCGAGACAATCGGCAAGTTCGAGTCCAAACTGCCACTCAGGATCGACAATCATCACGCGCGTTCTTCCGGTCTGCTTGACTCTGTTCATAGTGGTGTTCATGTGTCGCCCTCCCTTATCTCTCGTATGAACCACGACCTTCCTGCAGGGCTCCCGCTACCCTCCTGATGGAATCGAAATGCAAGGCATGTTTATGAGTAGGCGCCAGAGACACCAGGTATTGGAAACGAGCCTGAGGTTGGAGGGTAATCGCGCCGTCCCGCGACAGTGCGTCAACCGCCATAAACACCTGATTCCAGCCACAGGTTGGAAGGTTGTGAGCGAGGGCTTCCAACGTGCAGGGACCATGCTGCTCCAGCTCTTGCGTTATGAGCACCCCGATTTCGTAGTTCTCGGTCATACGATCCCCCACGTGTTCCCGGATGGTCTTGGTCTCAGGGATGCACAGTACGGATACTGCCGCTTGGTCATCCCTTCTGAAAACAGTCGAGGACGGCCGCTCCCACAAACCGACTGCATCGACGGTGCTATTTGTACCGGGGCAAGACCATGAAGAGCATCGCCCTTTACGCAATTTATACGTCGCCGTTTTGCTGAGTTGTTGTGTCGACGTTTATGCTACGAAGGTGCGACAGGAAGGAATGACAGGATGGGGTCACGTGACGAGGCGGTTCACCAGGCGATTCTCGATGGCGTAATGCGTGAGTTCGGTGTTGTTCTTTAGCTGCATTTTTTCCAGGATACGCGCCCGGTAGGTGTTGACGGTGCTGATGCTCACGCACAAATCATCGGCGATCTCCTTCAAGCTTTTTCCCACTGCGATCATGCACAGCACTTGATACTCGCGATCGGACAATTGTTCGTGAAGGGGCTTCTCTAGGTCACTCTCTAGATTCAAGGCCAGGAGCTCGGCCACCGCTGCACTCACGTACTTGCCGCCGGCGATGATTTTGCGGATCGCGTGCACCAGTTCATTCGGCGCGCTGTCTTTCGACAGATAGCCGGACGCCCCGGCCTTCAATGTACGCAGCGCAAGCTGATCTTCCGGATATGCGCTCAGCACCAGCACGGGAAGTTTCGGGTGTAGCTGCTTCAGCTCCTTGAGCGCGTCCAGTCCGCCCTTCCCGGGCATGCCCACATCAAGGATGACGATGCTCCAGTGTTTTTTTTGAACCTGTTCGATCATTTCCTCGGCATTCTGAGCCTCGCCGATGACGGAACACTGGAAGTGTTCGATCAGGATTTGTTTGACTCCGTGGCGCACCACCGCATGATCGTCGACGACTAGGATTTTCATGGCCTCTGTCCTGCCTTGCCGATTCTTGTCATGTGTCCCATGCTGTGACGCGGTGGGGCATGATCCGTTTACTCCGGCTGTGATTGGTCGAGGGGAACGCGGACGCTCACCGTCGTCCCCTGTTCGAGGTTGCGTTCGATTTTGGTTTCTCCTCCCAGCAGCAGCGCGCGCTCGCGCATCCCGAGAAGCCCCAGGGATTGAGAACCGGAGACTTCAACCTCTGTGATGCCTCGACCATTGTCGCTCACTTGCAGCAGAAGATGTCCCGTATGCTCTTGCATGCTGATGTCCACACGAGAGGCCTGCGCATGACGGGCCACATTGGTCAGGATTTCCTGAAAAATGCGGAACACACCCGTGGAGCGGTCCACGGATAACGCCACGGTCCGGAGATAGATATTCAGCGTGCATTGGATGCCGGTTCTGTTCTGGAATTCGCCTGCCTGCCACTCGATGGCGGGAATGAGGCCGAGTTGGTCCAGTACCACCGGCCTCAATTCCGTCGCGATCTTTCGCACGGATTGCATCGTTCGATCGACGAGTTTCACGGTCGACTCGACTCTGTCGAGTACGGCCGGACGTAGGTCGGAAAGTTGGTCGCGCAAGAACGCCAGCTCTAATTTCACGCCCGTCAGCGCTTGCCCCAATTCGTCATGCACTTCGCGGGCGATTCTGGTCTGCTCTTCCTCCCGCACGGATTCGAGACGCCCGGTCAGGCTTCTCAGCCGTTCTTGGGAATGCTGGAGCTGCACTTCGGCACGTTTGCGTTCGTCTTCTTCGTAGGCAAGGGCGACCAGGTTCGACACGGCGATGGCGAACATCCATTCATCCTCCATCCATTTTCGCGCGGGTCCGATATGCTCGTGGCAGATCACGCCTTCCAATCTCCCGAATAAGTAGAGCGGGACGTCCATCATGGAGGTGATGCCGTCTTTCGAGGCGTAGCCGGGATAAAATTGCGCGGTGCGATCGTCTGTCTGAACATCGTCGATCGCGATCATCTGCGATGTGCTCAACGCCTCAAAGTAGGCCGGTCGGGAAGCGACCGAGATCGTCATTCCATTCACATGGCGGGTGCCCATCAACTCGTAGCGATCGATGCAGCGAATCGCGCTGCGATCATCGGTATACCGCCAAATGCCGACCCGCTCGATGTCGAGCGTCCTCGCTGCCATTTCCGTGATGCGCTGCAACGTCTGCATGAGCTCCGAACTCTGAAAAAACCTGCTCCGAGTGAGACCGGTGAGGGCCGATTGCTGCTTGATCAGGCGCAGGGCCCGCTGGCTCCGCTCCTCCTCCAACCGTTTGCGGGTGGTAATGTCGATGAAGGTCACCACCGTACCCGCGATGGTGTCTTGTTCGAAGACGGGAAAGGAAGAGTAGTCGGCTGGAAATGCCGTGCCATCCTTCCGCCAGAAGACCTCGTCGTCAATGTGACAGCCTCGCCCGCTGTGCAAGACCTCGTAGATATGGCATTGCGTGCGAGGATAGGGAGAACGATCCGGAAATGAATGGTGAATGAGCTGATGCATGTTCTTGCCCATCACTTCGGCGGGTTCGTATCCCAGCATCTTTGCGCCGGCCCTGTTGATGAAGGTACAACGACCGTCCGGATCGATTCCATAGATGCCGTCCCCTGTCGAGTCCAGGAGTAGCAACCGTTCCCTGGCGAGCTTCTGCCGCTCTTCTTCCGCTCGTTTGCGTTCCGTGATGTCGGTGGAAATGCCACACATGGCGGAGACGTGGCCGGCCTGGTCGCGGATCGGGACTTTGACCGACAGATAGGTATGCAGGCCGTCGGCATGGGGCGCATACTCTTCGATTTCCAACGGCTGGCCGTTCGTGAGGACCCACCGGTCGTTTGTCCGAAACACATCGGCGATGTCCTTCGGGAAAATGTCATGATCGGTTTTTCCGCGAATCTGCTCCGAGGTGAGATGAAAGAGCTGTTCGAACCGCGAATTGACCATGAGGTAGCGTCCGTCGGCCTGCTTGGCATAGATGACGGCGGTTGCATTGTTGATGACCGAACGGAGCAGTTCTTCACTGCGATGGAGAGTTTCTTCGGCGCGTTTGCGGTCGGTGATATCCGTGGTCATGCCGCATAAGGCGTAGCAGTTGCCTTGGGGGGTGAACAGGGGGAATTTCACCACGATGCTGGTGTGAGGCCCATCATCGTGAACCGCTATTTCCTCAAACTCTATCGGGAGACCGGTCCCAAACACCTGTCGATCATTGATCTGAAACGCAGCAGCCTGTTGCGAGGGGAAAATTTCATCGTCCGTTTTGCCAATAATCTCCTCGCCGGCCAGGTGGAAGGTCTGTTCGAATTTTCGATTCACCTGCAGATAGTGCCCTGCCGCATCTTTGAGAAAAATTAGCGAGGGACTGTTATCCATGATCGCTTTGAACCGTTCTTCACTTTCGCGTAACGCTGATTCTGCCTGTAGGCGCTCGCTGATATCGCGAATGATGCCGGTGATGAACAGTCTTGACTTGGCGGTCCAGGAGGCCAGGCTGAACTCCAACGGAAACTCCGTGCCGTCTTTTCTCAGCCCCGCCAGTTCGAACATGCTGGCTTGTACGGTCAATCGTCCCGCGGCAGCCACCCGTTGGACTCCTCGTTGGTGGGCCTCGCGGAATCGTTCGGGAATAATGCGGGTCATCGACTGGCCGACCATCTCATCAGCGGCATAGCCGAACGTCTTTTCCGCACCGCTGTTCCAGAACGCCACGTTTCCCTCGGTATCCATCAAAATAATCGCGTCGTTGGACGATTGCACGATCGACCGCGACCGCTCTTCACTTTCCAGCAGTGCCTCCTCCGCTCGCTTGCGGTCTGTGATGTCGAAGATGGCTCCATCAAGCCAGAAGACCTGGCCGTCGGCGGCGAATACGCCCTGGCCCTTCCCATACACCCACCGGATACCGCCGTCTTTGTGGAGTAGCCGATACTCGAGGGAAAAGGGCTGGCGCTGCGCCACCGCACCCAGTACGACGCGCTCGACCATCTGCAGGTCATCCGGATGAATCACGCTGGCATAGGATCTGACCTTATTGGCGAGGAAATCCGAGGCTGGATAGCCGCAGAGGTGCTTGATCGGGTCGCTGAGGAAGTCCATCGTCCAGGCAGGATCGCAGGCGCAGCGATAGACCGCCCCTGGAAGGTTGGAAACCAGCGAGCGGAACCGTTCTTCACTCGCCGCGAGCGCGACCTGGACCCGCTTACGCTCGGTGATATCACGAGCCACCGCTTGGAACCCGACTACCTTGCTGTCTTCCAGGAGGACTTGCACGTTCTGGCCGATCCACACTTCGCTGCCATCCTTGGCGACGGCTGGAAATTCGTAATAGGTACTTGGCCGTTGCCGGACGAACTGCCGTCCGTAGAATCGTTCAGCCGCCGCCTGATGATCGGGATGGATCAAGTCCACGAACCGGCGGTTGAGCAATTCCTGCTCCGAATATTTCATGATGCGCGTGGCGACGGGATTCACAAAGGTAAACCGGCCCATGGCGTCGGTTCGATAGATGATGTCGTTGGCCTTCGTCACCAACAATTGGTACCGTTCTTGGCTTTCCCGCAACGCTTCTTCTGTCCGTTTGCGTTCCGTGATGTCACGAAAGACGGCCACCCCACCCCTGATGTGTCCCGATTCATCCCGAAGCGGGCGGGCATTCACGCTCAACCATACTTCGGAGCGGCGATGAGTATTTGGCAGGAACAGCAGGACGTCGTTGACCGACTCGCCGCGTATGGCTCTCACGAGGGGAAGCTCTTCTCTTGGGTAGGGCGTGATGGTGTCCGGTAGCAACAGACCGAAGTGCGACGACCACTGATCGACGTCCAGGGTCATGGGGCCGGTTCCGACGATGCGTTCGGCGGCAGGATTCCACAGCTGGAATGCACCGGCGTCGTCGGCCATGACGACCCCGTCGGCCATGCTGTCCAGAACGGACTGAAGGAGGGTCGTCTTCTGCCGTAATTCGTTGGCCATCCGCGCACGTTCGAGGGCGTAGCGCAACGAGCGCTGCAGGAGAGGGCCGGTCACCTGGCCTTTCACCAGATAATCCTGTGCGCCCTGTTGGACCAGCTGCAATCCCAAGGCCTCGTCTTCTATGCCGGTCATCACGACGATGGGAATGCCCATCGCGACCTTGTGCATCGCGATCAACGTGGCAAACCCCTGGCTGTCGGGCAGTGACAAATCGAGCAAGACGATCTCGATCCCGCCCTCCTGTATACAGGTGATTCCCTTGGCAAGTCGGTCGACATGGGTGAGGGTGAATCGGCTGGGGTCTGCCTCGGCGAGGAGTTCCCGCAATATTCTGGCGTCACCCGGATTGTCCTCGATCAGGAGGATATGTGTCGGGACCCCGTTCACCCCGTCAGCCTTTCCCATTCACTGGAAGCACGACGATGCCGAGCCAGAAATCTTCGATGGATCGCACCACCTTGATGAACTGATCCAGATCGACCGGCTTCGTAATATAGCAGTTGGCATGAAGGTTATAACTCTTCAACACATCCTGTTCATCTTGCGAGGTCGTCAGTACGACGACGGGAATGCGTTTTAGCGACTCCTCGGCCTTGATTTGAGCCAGCACTTCTCGGCCGTCTTTTCGGGGGAGATTTAAGTCGAGTAGGATCAGATGGGGGCGCTTCGCCTTGGTATAGGGACCCTGCCGGCGCAGATAGGTCAAGGCTTCCTCACCGTCTTTGAGCACGGTCAAATTGTTAATGACCTTCGCTTCCTTCAGCGCTTCCTTCGTCAGGCGAACATCGCCTGGATTATCTTCAACCAGGAGAATCTCGATCGGTTTCACCAGTTCAGGCACCATACAACTATCGCTCCTTTCGTGTCGTCATTCACTCACGCGCGGTGTCGTGACTACGTTCGTGGTCTAGGACAGTAAAATAAAAGGTTGTTCCCTTGCCAAGCTCAGATTCTACCCAGATGCGCCCCCCGTGCCGTTCGACGATCTTCTTGCAGATCGCCAGCCCGATGCCGGTTCCAGGGAATTCTTGTCTAGTATGAAGCCTCTGGAATATCACAAAGATACGATCTGCATACTGCGAGTCGAGTCCGATCCCATTGTCACGAACGGACAACAGCCATCCGGCGTTGGTTCGCTTGGCGGAGACGTGAATGCGCGGCGGTTCTTCCCCTCTGAATTTGACGGCATTGCTCAGCAGGTTCTGAAACAACTGCGCCAGCTGTTTTTCATCACCCAGGACGGTCGGTAACGGATCATGAGTGATCACCGCGCCGCTTTCGTTCACGGCATTTCTCAGGCTCTCTAGCGCATAGTTGAGAGCAGCTTCCAACGAAGTGGACTCGAACTGGCGGCCTCCCGTGCTGACTCGTGAATAGGCTAAGAGGTCCTGAATGAGCCGTTGCATGCGATTGGCGCCGTCGACGGCAAAGGCGATAAATTCATCCGCATCCGCATCGAGTTTTCCCTTGTAGCGCTTCGCCAAGAGTTGCGTGTAGCTGCTCACCATGCGGAGGGGCTCCTGCAAGTCGTGCGAAGCCACGTAGGCGAATTGTTGCAGGTCGGTGTTGGAACGGCCCAGTTCCGCTACAGACTGCTCCAAGGCTTGCCGCGCCTCGACCAGGTCGTTCCGCTCACGCCCCAGTTTCCACGAGACCCAGATGCCGTAGGCGGTCAGGGGGAGTATGACCAGTAAACCGATTCCTCCCGTCATCCATACCAGTCGATCGACGGGGGCATAGACCTGGTCGTGGTCCAAGCGGAACAAGACCCGCCAGTCGAAACCGCGAAAATCGCCATAGCCCATAGTCCTCGCATGGCCCGTGACGACCGCATGTCCTCGGCGATGATGGACTTCTTCCACGAAACCGGGCTGATCCCCCTCAATGGTGGCTTTGGCTTGCGAAGGCAGGTCCAGCTTCACCGGACCGCCGTTCATGCTTGTCGATGGGGTTTTTTCGCTGAGGACCGTCCCCTCCCGATCCAGCAGCAACCAGTCGTAGGTACCTTCTCCGTATCGCAGCCGGCCTTCCTGCTCGAAAATCGTCCGAAGATTCTCGATCGGTACCCGTGTGGCCACCGCCCCGAGAAATTCTCCTCGTGCCCCATAGATCGGTGCTGAGAATCCGACGGCCAGGTTCCTTCGTGATTCAGATGAAAAATGCGCGTCTTCCAATTGAACGGTTCCCGTCCGCCGCACCAATTCAAAGGAGTCGGGATTCAATCCTTGCGTGCCTTGCGCGGGAAGCGAGTCGGTTGCCGCGATCAGTTGTCCGCTTGTATCAGCGACTCCCAGCCAGGAGTAGTACCAGTAGAGCTGCTTGTACTGCAGGAGCCTGGCGGTCTTCTCATCTGAAGTGCCTTCTCGAAATACCCCGTCATTTGCAAACACCTGGATATCGCCGAACCGTTCAAACAGCACGCGGTCGAGGGTGTCCGCGACGGCGGCGGCGTTCATGGCCAGTTCTCTTTCCCGTTCAGCGACCAGCACCGTCTGCAAGAAGGAGAGGGAATAGAGTCCTACGGCCCCAGCGATGACGAAACAGAGGAAGAGAACCAGCGGAAGGATCCCTTCGGCCCATCGTCCTCTTTCTTCCTTGGACCCTGGTTGGGGAGATGAGTTTCGCACAGGAGCTTCCACGAATGCCTCGTCGTCACGATTCCCAAGGACCTACCGGCGGCATCATAGCTTCTTTACGCGCGCAGTTCCATATTTTGAGGGGGAGGAGAACTGGCTCCTGCTTTGCCTTCGCCGCCCGTGAGCGGACGGTTATCGGCTGCCGGGTTGACTCTCACACTGTCCCCCCGGTAGTTTCCTGGTCGTACAGAGATGCGTGACGGCTATGTTGTTCATTTCAACGCATGTGACTATTCCGGACGAAGAGATCGAACTGACCGCTGTGCGGGCTCAGGGCGCGGGTGGGCAGCACGTCAACAAGGTCTCCTCGGCGATCCATTTGCGCTTCGATATCGCGGCCTCATCTCTTCCACCGTTCTATAAGGAGCGGCTCCTGGCATTGCGGGACCATCGGGTGACAGGCGAAGGCGTGATCATCATCAAGGCCCAGGATTCACGGAGCCAGGAGCGGAACCGCGCGCTTGCGCTAGATCGACTGCGTGAGCTGATCCAGCGTGTGGCGGTGCCGCGTATTCCGCGTCGTCCGACCAAGCCGACCAAGGGATCCGCCCAGCGAAGATTGCAGAGTAAAACCAAGCGAGCGCGGCTGAAAGCCTTGCGGGCGAAGCCGGAAGAGCAATGATGGTACAAGCGCAGGGCAAAAAGAAGGGGCGCTTCAGATGAAGCGCCCCTTCGGAGACAAGACGAGTCTTGTAACCTTTTAGAAGCGGTTGCGGCCGCCGCGGTTTTCACCGCCGCCAAACCGTCCACCGCCGCCGCCACCGGAACGAGCCTCTTGGGGCTTCGCTTCATTCACGGTGAGCTGCCGGCCATCCATGTCCGAGCCGTTCAAGGCCGCGATGGCTGCCTTCGCTTCTTCCGCAGTGGACATTTCGACGAAGCCGAAGCCGCGCGACTGTCCGGTAAACTTGTCCGTAATCACGCGTGCCGACTCGACGGTGCCGTGGGTCGAAAACAAGTTGCTTAGCTGTGACTCAGTGGCTGCATACGGCAATCCGCCGACGTACAATTTAGTACCCATAGGGGTCTCTCCTTTTGAATGGTGACATTGTCGGCGACGCGAGAACAGACATATGAGGGGAATGAGCGGGCCGAAGACGCGATCATTGAGGCGACTTGGGTCTGACTTCCGATCAACTTCTCGGTAACAAACAACATCGGTGATGGGCCATCTGAAACCATGTTTCTCATGCGGCCCGTCATGAGATCATGATGCATGCTAACAGAAGAGTTTGGAGAATACTATCTCTTTAGCGATAAAATGAAAAAAAGTTTTATTCGGTTGGATGGGGGTGACCCCAACCGAGGGAAAGCTCCTTTGTTCGTTCCTACCTGCATGATTTACCAAGCCTTCCGCTATGCCCCGGGTAAGTCGTTGGGACAAGCCTGACAACCGGCAGGCTCGCCGCTTGGTCGGTCAACTTCCCATTGAAGCATTCCGCGGAGGCTATTGTCGCGAACCCTGGTGAAGGATGCGGACTCGGCAAACGTGTGGTGTCGTTCATCGAGTCCTCTCTGGCGTTGATGCAGGTGGTGTGTCGCTTAGGCGCCGGAGGAGGCGGTTCTGAGTGAGGAGGCCAGTCCCATTTTCCACAGAGCGTAGATGAGCCACTTTGAGGGATCGAAATTATACCAGAGCGGTCCATTACGATAGTCACTGGGATAGGTATGGTGATAGTTGTGATAGCCTTCGCCGAACGTCAGCAAGGAGACCAACCAGGAGTTGCGGCTTGAATTGGCCGTGGTGTAGGGTTGTTCTCCCCACAAATGACAGACCGAATTGATGCAGAAGGTCGAGTTCAGGACGGCAAAGGTGCGTCCGACTCCGGCCAGCATGAAGCCACTGATTCCGCCCCTCCAGCCGTCATAAAGAAATCCCACGACAAAGGGGATGGCCAGGCCGATGATGACGATCGCCACATAATGACGGTGTTGCCACATCGCCACGCGGTCCTGCATGACGCGGGAGCCGAATCGTTCATCGTTGCAGGGCACGGGATTGAGGAGCCAGCCGCAGTGGCTGTACCAGAACCCCCGTTTGGCGTTGTACGGGTCGGCCGGGTCATCGCAGTGGGCATGGTGGCGCAGGTGGTCAGCCGTCCATTTCGCACCGGAGTTCTGAAGGGCCCAGCCCCCGGCGACCAAGAGACAGGCTTTCACCCAGTCGGGGCATTCGAAACTGCGATGGGTCAACAGCCGGTGGTAGCCCACCGTGATACCCAGGCCGGTGATGACGTAGAGCACGGCAAACATCGTCCAATCTAGCCAGGAGTATCCATAGACCAGTCCGTAGCCTGGGACTGCGATCATCGACCCTGCGACAATCGACCAGAACAGGAGGTAGGTCCAGAACTTGTGGTGGATGCGGTGAACGACGTCGGCTGGAACGGAATTTTGGGAAATATCTTGCATCTCACCAGAATAATCAAGCGCGCATGTTTTCGCAAGCGTATTTTCAGGACGGGTTCATCCACGGATTAGGGGGCGCTCGTACGGTTCAGCGTGCCTGACGCCCTCGTGATGGATGCTGGCGGCTGGTCAACCCAGCGTGGGCAAATACGTTGGTGTCACTATGTCGCGAAACAGATCCTGCTCTCATCCGCAACATGTGCCGAATGAGAGGCGGTTACGGCGTTAATCACTGGAAGGAGGATTCTATGTGTGGACTGTCTGTGTATCTGCGGAAGTCAGTTCTTGTTGTGCTCTTGAGTGGATTTCTGGTCGGAGTCTCCGGGATGAGCGAGCCCACCCTGTCGGCAACCGAACCTTCATCTTCAACCGATCAGGAGCATCCCACCGCGACGCCAGATTCACCCGGCAGTTCTGGGAAAGGCCGCGAAGGAAAGGGGAACCATCCCTTGAGGAAGGCCTGTGCCGAGGATGTAAAAAAGCTTTGCCCTGACGTGAAACCGGGGGAGGGACGGATTGCCCAGTGCTTGAAGCAGCATACACAAGATCTCTCCCAGGGCTGTGCCGATATGATGCAGCAGCGCGGCAAGCGCCGTAAGTAAAGCCCTGCATTGCGCGGCGAGACGCATGCCGGGCAACGACAGAACCATTATTTATTCCGCCCGGCATGCCGTCCTCTCCCTCTCGGCTTGTGGTCTGCCGGTTTCTTCAATTTGGTTCTCGAACAAGCGATGATGAGATACAGTGACCATCAGACATACGGGAGGTTACGTATGAATGGCACTACAGGGCAGGAACACTTCTCCGTCGACTTGCGTCAGCACCCGCGCCTGCGAATTCCGGCGCCCTTCGTCTGTTCACTCTCCCGCCTCGGTCTGGCCAAATGGCTCAGCCGGGGAGGCGACGGGATCGGGGTGGTATTCGATGTGTCGATGAAAGGAGCCAAGGTGATGAGCGAGGCCGGAATTCAGCGCGGCGACAGGCTGTCGGTCAGCCTGTCCCTGCCGAATCAGGCCTCGCCGATGACGGTTGAGGAAGCCGCCGTGCGCTGGGAGAAAGATCAGATCTATGGGTTGGAGTTTGTCGACCTGTCCCCGGTGGCAGAGATGCGGCTGCGAAAGTTCATCACGATCGCGATGAAGCCTGCGTCATAGTCTTCTGTGATGGTTCGCCCGCGATGGGGAGGGTGGACTGTGCGCTGCGGAAGGACTTGCCTCCCAGTCGGCCGGCACCGGTGTCGGTAGGCATCGCATAGCTCATTCCGTCCCGCTGAGAGCCATGGTCGCCCTCCCATAGACAGGCCGGACGCAGGTTGAGATTGCGCTCGCCGCTCCGTTTCCCTACAATGGCCTCCCCATTGTAGGCCATGTCCAGCACGAATACCCGAAGTCAGCGGCCGCAGCCGCATAGTCCCTATCACCCGTTCTATTGGCCTACCTGGGTCGGCTTAGGATTATTTCGCCTCCTCTCGTTGCTTCCCTATCGTTGGCAGCTCGCGCTCGGCCGGCAGTGCGGGCGCTTGCTACATGGTCTGCTCACAAGGCGGCGCGATATTGTGCGGGTGAATTTAGCGTTATGTTTTCCTCATCAGACGATAGCCGAGCGCGACAAGGTTGCTCTGCGCTGCTTCGAGTCCATGGGAATGGGCATGTTGGAGATCGGGCTCGCCTGGTGGGCGAAGGATCCGCGCAGGCATTGTGAATGTACGATCAAGGGGCTGGAGCACATTCAAGAGGCGCTCCAGCAGGGACGAGGGGTCTTGCTCTGTGGAGCACATTTGCATACGGCGGAACTCGCCGGCCGCTTTCTGGCGCTGGAGCAACCGATCGCTATCGTGTACCGGCCTCAAAACGATGTCGTGGCGGATACGGTCGCGAACGGCTGCCGCAGCCGCTACTATTCGGACTTAATCCAGCATCGCGACATGAGGGGCGTCCTTCGAGCTTTGGCCAAGAACCGGGTGGTGTGGTATGCCCCCGATATCGATGCGGGGTCGAAGCGTAGTGTGTTCGCTCCGTTTTTCGGGGTGCCGGCGGCGTCACTCACTGCCACCTCCCGATTGGCAAAAGTAAGTGGAGCGCCGGTGGTGCCTTGTTTTTACTATCGAAGGGCTGATGGAAGCGGCTATGACATCGAAGTGGGGCCGGCGCTCGATCAGTTCCCATCCGGCGAAGTGTTAGAGGATACCGTGCGCATCAACCGCCTGATCGAGGGCGCCGTCCGTCGAGTGCCGGAGCAATATTTTTGGCAGCATCGCCGCTTCAAGAGCCGTCCGCCGGGAGAGCCGCCGGTCTATCGGCGGTAGTAGGTCCGCCTTCGCGACGGAGTCGATGATCGTTCGGTTCAGGATCTCGCAGGATCTTGAAGGGTGCCCAGCCTGTGAAATGATGAGAAGTATTCGGCGGCGGCGGCTTCTTACGCTATACTGCTCCTAGCTGGACGCAGGACACGATCGCATCGCTCGCTCCGTCATGGATCAATCCAATCAGGTACCCGACAAGCGTATTGAATTACGACAGCACCAGCGGCGTGTTGTGCCGCCGACGTGCCTGCTCTCGTTTGCCCGCTTTGCCCTCTCCATAACGTTCAGTGGCGATACGGAAGGAGAGGGGTCCGTGATCAATCTCTCCATCAAGGGCTGTAAAGTGGAGAGCGACGCGGGGGTGAAAGTGGGGGATGCCATGTCCTTGATCATCCTGCTTCCAGGGGAGCAAGCTCCGACGACCGTCGATTTGGCCCTGGTGCGTTGGGCCAAAGGCCAGTGTTTTGGATTGGAATTCGTGTCTATCGGAGCTGCCGAGATGAATCGGCTGCGCAGGTTTCTCGCGTCCGCCGGCGCGTCCAAACAGTAAGCCAGTCGCCGCGGTTCTGTCCGCCGCATGGTCCTGGTGAAGTGGAGGAGTCGTGGAAGGAGCGAAAGAGTCGCGAAAGTCTCGTCGGATAGCGATCGGCTGCCGGTTGGCTTTCTTCGGGGAAGACGATGTGGAGGGCGAGGGGGAGGTGCTCGATCTCTCCTTTACCGGTTGTATGGCCAAGTCGGAGAGTACGGTGCAACCAGGACTCCAGATGAAGGTGTCGTTGTTTCTGTCGGACGGGCATGAGTGGCCGGTCCGTGTGGATGAAGCCATTGTTCGATGGGCGCGGGGCGGGGAGTTCGGGGTGGAGTTCCTAGCCATGCGTCCCCCGCAACTTCAGCGCATCCAGCAGTTCGTCATCAAGACCAAGCCCTTATAGGGAGGGTCACGCGAGGCCAGATTCTCGCGGAGACTTCGTCCGCCTCTCGTACGACTGGCCCTGGCATGTTCTGCGGGCTTCACCCTCATTGGTTGGTCCTGAGTAGCGGGACCGGTCGTCATTGCTTTACTTCTGATGCTTCTCCTACAATTTCGCCGGACGTCGAGGCTTCCATGGGCGAGGTCCGGCGGATGACCCTGCTTCGTGACGGAGGCTGTTCACACGCATGATCGAGTGGGTGGGACGCAAAACCATCGCGGGCTATACCTACCTGGCGGCGCTGGCCACGCTCTCTTCTCAAGCCTTTCTAGATTTAATTCTGCCGACAAGGCAGGGACGTCGGGAATCCTTGCAGGTCCTTGTCAGGCAAATTCTCTTCACGGGGGTGGACGCCTTGCCCGTGACGACCGTCATCGCCCTGTTGTTGGGCATCATCATTGTAACGCAGGCAGGGACACAACTTCCCAGGCTCGGGGCCGGTGGGCTGGTGGGGAGCATCATCGTCGTGACCGTGGTCCGCGAACTCGGGCCCTTGTTGACGGCCTTCATTGTGGTCGGCCGATCGGGGGCGGCCATCGCGACAGAATTGGGTAACATGTCGGTTACGCGCGAGGTAGTCGCACTCCGGCTCATGGGGATTCCACTCAGCCGATTCGTCATCATGCCTCGCATGGTCGGCATGGTGCTGTCGATGATCTGTCTGACGTTGTATTTCGACGTGGTAGCGGTGCTCGGCGGCTACCTTGTCGCCAACGCGCACCTCACGATTCCCTTCTATGCTTTCCTGGAAGGTGTGATCAAGGCGCTGTCTTCGACGGATGTCGCGCTGACCGCGCTCAAAGGACTGCTGTTTGGATCGGCGGTCGCGGCCGTCTGTTGTCATCATGGTCTGGCCGTCAGATCGTCCTTTACGGAAGTGCCGCAACAGACGACGCGGGCGATGATCAATTCATTTGTGCTGTGCCTGCTGATCGATGTCGTCGTGACGGTGCCGCTGTACTTATGAATGAGGCGGCCCTCATTCTGGAACAGGTCCGGATGCCCATGCTGGGCAGTCCTCATCGGCTGGATGTGGATCTGCGTATCGGTGCCGGCGAGTTCGTCGCCGTCGTAGGACCGAGCCGCTCGGGGAAAAGCTTGATCGTGGAGCTCGCGGCGGGGCTTGTCTCGCCGGAAGCGGGCCGCGTGATTCTGCTGGGCCACGATTGGGCGGTGGATGTGAATGATGAGCCTAGTCCCGTTCGACTCCGGCTCGGAGCCGTGCTTCAGCAGCCAGGGTTGATGAGCAATATGACCCTGTTCAACAACGTGGCCTTGCCGCTGCGGTACCACCGTGCGTCGATGTCGGAGCGCGATCGTGAGAGCGCCGTGATGGCACAGTTGGAACGGTTGCGTCTGGTTCCAATGCGGGACCGGTTTCCCGCGGAGCTCAATCAAGGAGAAGTGCGCAGGGGGGCCATCGCCCGCGCCCTGATGCTCGCCCCGGACGTGCTGCTGCTGGATGATCCGGTGGCAGGGTTGGACGCGGAGATGGTGCTGACGCTCAAGGCCTATGTGGAAGAACGGCAGGCGGACCAACCCCTGACAGTCGTGGCGGCGTTACGTTCTTTTTCTCCCTTCATCGAAGGGGCCGATCGCCTCGTGCTGCTTCGCGACGGCCGAGTGGAGGCCGATGGGACTCGTGACGCATTGGCCGCGACCGTTGCCCCGGCGCTCAGAAGGTATGTTGGGTAGATCGCGTCATGGAGAGGTGGTTCTGCGAGACTGAGAGGTGATCGATGGGCATGCATTATTCACATCAGCTTTCCAGCGGGCGGCTGGCGCAGATCGTCGGCACGTTCGTGCTGATACCCGTGATGATCCTGGCGGTGGCTGGTTTTTGGATGTCGAAGACCGAGCATCTCTTCGAACCCAAGTATCACGTAAAGGCCAGTCTGAGTAAATCGTATGGCCTGGAGCCGGGATCGCCGGTCGTCATGTCGGGAATTCCGATCGGACGGGTGAAGCAGGTGGATCTCAACGATCGTGGGACGGTTGATCTGATATTGCAGTTATTGACTCGGTATCAAGACATGGTGAAAGACAATTCGGAGCTTCGTATTACCAAGAGCGGCGTGGTGGTGGGCCAAACACAGGTCGATATCGGGATGGGCACCTCCGGCAGTCCGATGTTGACCGATGGGGCGACGATTCACGCGCTTGAACCGAGAGACATCGGGGATCTCCTCAACGAAATCGAACCGGTGCTGATGGCCGTGAAGCAAACGCTGCTGCGTGTCGAAACCATCACTCAGGATCTGCAGGGCGGCCTGAAAGCCGGGAGCAAGGCGCTGGAGCAGGTGGCGCAGGCGACGCAAGACCTGCCGGCGGTCGTTGCCTCGGTGCAGCGCACGGTCGCGTCGGTGGAGCAGACGGCGGCTGCACTTCCCGCCGTGACCGGCTCCATCAAGCGGACGCTGGGCGTGGTTGATCGTGTCACGGCAGACGTGCAGCACACCACGAGCAAATTACCGGCTATCCTGGAGAGTACTCACTCAACGCTCACCAGCGTGAAGCGCCTCTCCGACTCCGTGGGCGAGGTGAGCCAGGAGCTGCTGCCCGTCATCCAGACGGCCCAGACCACATTGACAGACCTGTCGATCCTGGTGCGTGGCGCGAAGCAGACGTTCCCGTTTAACCGCTTCGTGCAAAACGCCGGGCCGGCGCCGAAAAATCAAGCCACAGCTTCCCCGACAGGACCACAGAGCCTGCGGGGGGATCAACTGCACCGATGATCGTGACGATACGTGGTCTTGCCAGAGGTTTCTGCGCGGTGACGGGGATGGTCCTGTTGGGGTGCGCAAATCCGCCGTCGCTCGCGCCTCCTCCTGTCTCTAGACCCTTGACTGCTCAGGTCGAGTCGGTGCTCATCCAGGGCGAGCGTTGGCTGACTCGAGGGGATATGACACGTGCAGGAGAAGCGTATGAGACGGCGCGTCAGATGGCGGAGAGTCTCGACGATAGGAAGGGGCTCATCGCTGCGCTCAATGGTCTTGGGAACGTCGCTCTTAGTCGGGGGCCAACGTCTCAGGCCGTCACCCTTCATGGGCGAGCCGTCGTCTTGGCGCAACAACTCGGAGAGCCAGGCCTCATGATCGACAGTCTCACCGCATTGGGGGCCGCCGAACATCGAGCGGGGAGAGTGCAGGAAGCCGAGCGGCTCTATCAGCAGGCGCTGGATCTGGCTCAACACACGGCGGATCGGTCAGCAGAAGCAGTCTTGCGGAACAACCTCGGGTTGGTGCGACAAGCGATGGGCGATGTCGAGCAAGCGGAACAGTTGTTCCAGCAGGCGATGGCTTTGAACCAAGCGGTGGGGAATCTGGATTCCGAGGCCAGTAACCACGTGAACCTTGGACTCCTGGCGGAAGCGCGCCATCAGTATGATGTCGCAGATCGGGAACTCGAGCGAGCCTTGGAACTGGATAAGGCGGCGGAGCGTCGATCTGAGATCGCAGCCGATCTCCTGCGGCTGGGCCGGATTGCCGATCGCCGAGGAGTTCCCGATCGTGCCCTGGACTATGCCGAGCGGGCATATCGAAGTTATCTGGCGCAAGGGGATGTGACGCATGCGATCTTGGCGCTGACTCACGCGGCGGAATACGCCGGGAGGTCGGGGCGTGTAGAGGAGGTCGCGCGGTTGAAGAAGGAGTTGAATGGTCTGACGTCGTGGTCCCAACCGGGACGGTAGAGCCTCAGCCTGGATGAGCGCAGGCAGTGTTACTTGATGGCGACGGCTTTGACTTCCTTGTAGGTCGTGTGGCCTTGCAACACCTTCTGGATGCCGTCTTGGACTAGGGTGGTCATCCCTTCCGACATGCCGGCCTTGAGCATTTCATCGGTCTTCGCCTTGTTTTGAATCAACCGCTTCATCAGGTCGGTCCCCAATAAGAGCTCATGGAGCGCCACGCGTCCTTTCAGGCCTGTACGATTGCAGGTGTCGCATCCCTTGCCTCGATACAGGCGGAAGGTGCTGTCGTAGGCGATTCCGAGTGTGTCCCAATATTCCGGCCCATACCCCAACCGCAGTTCCTCGTACTCTTCTTTCGACGGCTGATACGCTTCTCGGCATTCTTTGCAAATCCGCCGCGCCAAACGCTGGGCCAGGACCCCCAGCATGGCGTCGGCGAAACTGAACGAGTCGCAGCCCATGTCCAAGAGTCGGGTGATGGTTTCCACCGCGCTGTTGGTGTGCAAGGTGCTGAGCACCAGGTGTCCGGTCAGAGACGCCTCGATTCCGGTATCCGCCGTCTCCTTGTCTCGCATTTCGCCGACCATGATGACATCGGGGTCGGCCCGGAGAAATGCGCGCATCGCCGCGGCGAACGTGAATCCGATTTTGGCATGCACCTGTACCTGGCGGAGCCCGTATTGCGTGATTTCGACAGGATCTTCCGCCGTCCAGATCTTGATGTCTGGAGTATTGATGTAGCCCAGCACGGAGTGCAGTGTCGTGGTTTTTCCGGATCCCGTCGGTCCCACGCAGAGAATAATGCCATACGGTTTCTCTGCGATACTCTTGATCTCACGCAGGTTCCGCTCGGAGAATCCCATTTTGTCGACGGGCAGCGGTTCGCTTGCGGCGAGGATACGCATGACCACATCTTCGTTATAGCCGGCGGTGGGAATGGTGGCCACACGCAGTTCGATTTCTTTATTTTCACCGATCTTGAATTTGATCTTCCCGTCCTGGGGTTTTCGTCGTTCCGCGATGTCGAGACTCGCCATGATCTTGAGACGGGAGACGATGGCTCGGCGATAACTCGGTGGAATCTTCATGTACTCGAAACAGTCGCCGTCGACGCGAAACCGTACGAGAGTATCGCGCTTTTCCCCATAGGGTTCGATGTGGATGTCGGAGGTGCCTTGCCGAAAGGCATCGGCGATGATTTGGTTTGCCAGGCGCACGATGGCATTGTCGTTTTCGTCCAGGCCTGAGCTGGAGGCATCTTCCTGGGCTTCGAGTTGAGACTCGTTGACCAGTTCGCCGAGAATGTCGGAGACATTCTCATTCATCTTTGT
Organism: Nitrospira sp.; assembly: GCA_023248215.1. Classification (GTDB taxonomy): domain Bacteria; phylum Nitrospirota; class Nitrospiria; order Nitrospirales; family Nitrospiraceae; genus Nitrospira_A. The sequence goes on along the minus strand of JAHFEW010000007.1, from coordinate 29,077 downwards.
AGCAGTCTCCGGCGTGCCGGTCGTGCTCGACAGGAAGAGAGAAATATCGCGGCGAAGGCTGACGGCGAACCGGATATTTAATCCGGGGAAGGTGCGCTTGATGTCCTGGACGCGATCCAGATCGCCCGGATCGTCGGTCAAAATCTCAATCGCGGCGCGATCCCGCTTGAGCGGCATCCAGTGGTTTTTCTTCAGATAATCGACGTTCAGGTTCTTGAGCAATTCGATGTCGACGATCGTGCGTTCGCTGTATTCGATATAGGGGCACTTGTGAAATTGGGCGAGCGATTTGCCGAGGTCGGCTTTCTGAATTTTATACTTGTCGATCAGGATGGATTCGATATCGGTGGTACCTTTTTTGGATTCTGCGATGGCATTGTCCAGATCGTTTTGTGAGATCTTGCCGTTCGCCAGCAGGAAATCGAATTTGGAAGGGGGTTTCTTCGACGTCTTTCGAAGATTATAGAACGCGGTCCCCAGCGATTTGGCAATCTCCGCAACGCACTCTTCGTCTTTCCGGGTGAACCGTCCTCCGCTCTTCTTATTGAGGAGTTGGATCACGCCCATCAAATACTTGTTTTCCGCAACGACCGGATAGGTGAGGACCTGTTTGGTCTTAAACCCGGTGTTTTTGTCGTACGTGATATCGTGGGTGAGCGAGGGGTGTATGGCGCCCAGTTCAGCCTGATTGTATGCGTCGCCCACATTGACCGGGCGAAGATATTTGGCGCAGAACCCTGCGAGGCTCTGTTCTGTAATCGGGGTGCGGACTTCCCGGATGGTATCGAGATGGGGAATTTTAGAGAATATTTCTTTTTTTTCGGAATCCACCACGAAGAGCGTGAGATCTTCCGCATCGAAACAGCTGAGGATCTCATGGCGCAGATCCAGCAGAATTTGGTCGATGTCGCTCGCTGCGAGAATTTGTGTGCTGATTCGTTTGATGTTCTCGACGAACCCGGATTTGATGGTGCTGTCGCCTAAACCGGGCAGCGGGGATTTGGGCTGCATCTAGCTGTCTCCAAAACGGGTCGAACGAGGGGTTTAGCGTGGTGTCGACCAGCCACGTGATGCCGGCCTGGAAACCTTTGCGGGGAACGGGTTCTGCACCGGGCGTCTCCGTGTGAGTCAGTGTATCCCAATGCGCAGTCAAGGCAAGCAAAAGGCATTTTCTCGAACCCGTTGCGCCGGTTGGCTTCGCGTGCGGCCAAGTCGATGAGAAGCAGAGCGACTCGCGCGGGCGACTGAAGAAGGGAGCGGGATTAGACGGCCGTGCTGAGCCAGGAGGACAGCGTTGCAAGAACCTGGTCGGGAGTGACTTTTTTTGTCTCGCCGGTGTGACGAAGTTTGAGTTCCACCTGGCCTTGGGCGAGTCCTTTGTCGCCGATGACCAGGTGATAGGGAGCCCCGATCAGGTCGGCGTCGTTGAATTTGACCCCGGCTCGATCGTCGCGATCGTCCCAAAGCACTTCAATTCCAGCATCCTGCAATGTGCCATAAAGGGTTTCGGCTAACTGTGTCACCGGTTGGGACTGGCTGAGCGGCAAGAGCGTCACGTGAAAAGGCGCGATGGGAACCGGCCACTTGATGCCCTTGGCATCATGATTTTGCTCGACCGAAGCGGCGGCGGTGCGGCTCACACCGATTCCGTAACAGCCCATGACCGCCAGTTGTTCCTGCCCCTGTGCATCCAAGAAGGTGGCTTTCATCGCTTGGCTGTATTTCGTGCCTAACATGAAAACATGACCGACTTCGATACCTTTGGCGGTCTTCAACACGCCGTCTTTGCGCGGCGAGGGATCGCCGGCCTGCGCATTACGGAGATCGGCAAACTGGTCGACTCTGAAATCGCGCTCCCAGTTGGCATTCACGAAATGCGTGTCGGCCTGATTGGCTCCGACGACGAAGTTGGCCATGGCCTTGACGGCCCAATCGGCCAGAATGCGGATCTGTTTCAATCCGACCGGCCCCACATAGCCGACCGGCGCGCCGATCAGGCTCGGAACGAGTTCAGGCTTGACGAGCTCAAGCTCTGTGGCGCCGAGGAGACGTTTGACTTTGATCTCATTGACGTCATGATCGCCCCGGACGAGTATGGCGACCGTCTCTTTACCTGTGTCGTAGAGTAGGGTTTTGACGAGTTGGCGTGGCGTAATCTTCAAGAAGGTCGTGACCTCTTCCACCGTCCGCCGTCCTGGCGTAGGAACAGCGGCCAGGGGGCGGTGCTCGTCACCATCGCATGCGTCCGGCGGAAGCACTTCGGCGCGCTCGACATTTGCGGCGTAGGTGCCTTCCTCGCTGTAGACGATGGTTTCCTCGCCGGTGTCCGCCAGCACCATGAACTCATGCGACGAGGTGCCTCCGATCAGCCCGGTGTCGGCTTCTACGGGGCGAAAGGTGAGCCCGCAACGCCTGAAGATGCGGTTGTAGGCATCGTACATTTTTTGATAATTCAGCCTGGCTCCGGTCTCGTCTCGATCGAAGCTGTATGCGTCTTTCATGATGAATTCGCGACCCCGCATCAATCCGAAGCGCGGACGGATTTCGTCGCGGAATTTCGTTTGGATCTGATAGAAATTCAGCGGCATCTGCCGATACGAGCGGACTTCTCGCCGGAACAGATCGGTGATCACTTCCTCGTGCGTCGGCCCAAGGCAGAAGTCCCGTTCGTGCCGGTCCTTGAACCGGAGCAGCTCCTTGCCATAGAAATCCCAACGGCCTGTTTCACGCCAGAGTTCGGCCGGGGAGGCCACCGGCATCAGCAACTCCTGGGCGCCGGCACGATTCATTTCTTCGCGGACGATGCGCTCAATTTTGCGCAGTACCCGCAGGCCAAGCGGGAGATAGGTGTAGATCCCGGCTGCCACTTTTCGGATCATGCCTGCCCGCAGCATAAGACGATGGCTGACGGTTTCAGCCTCGCCTGGATCTTCGCGCAATGTGGGAATGAGGGTTTGAGAGACGCGCATGCGGATTAGGGGGAAATCAATCGCTCGATATCGTTCCAAAAGGCGAAAATCATGATGCCCACGAGCAGGACTAAGCCGACCTGTTGTGCGAGTTCCCGTTGCCGGTCTTCCAGGGGTTTCCTGCGGATGGCTTCGATAAAAAAGAACAGCAGGTGCCCGCCGTCTAAAATGGGAATGGGCAACAAGTTGAGCACCCCCAGGTTGATGCTGAGCATCGCCATGAGAAACACTAGACTCGAGGTGCCCTGTTCGGCGGCGTCTCCGGCGGTTTTGGCGATCGTGAGTGGTCCGCCGATGTTCTTGCGGGAGATCTCTCCGGTGATGATCTTGTAGATCCCCACCACCGTCAGTTCAGTCCAACCCCAGGTGGCTTGGGCGCCAAGTAGCGGTGCTTTGAGGGGATCGTTCGTTTGCAGAATGGTCTGGTTCTGGGCAGAAATGCCGATCTTGCCGATCTCGACGGGCTTCCCGTCCACCGTGGTTTTTTCACCCACCGGCGTCACAGAAAATGACTGGGGGGGGGCGCCGCTTCGTTGAATATCGAATTGAAGCGCCCGGTTGGGGTTTTCGCGCACGAGGGAGGTCATTTGTGACCAGGTGAAGATGTCGTGCCCATCGATGCGGACGACACGGTCTCCCGCTGAGAGGCCGGCGGCTTGTGCGCGCGATCCCGGGATCACAGCCGTGATGACGGGCGCCCGTTCTTCAATTCCAAGTTGATAGACGGCTACGGCTTTGCCGTTATCCTGCAGGGTCGTTTTGCTGGGGGTCACGAGCACCGTCTTGATCTGTTCTCCACGCGTGAGGTCCAGGGTGAGCTGTTTTCCGTTGCTTTGAGCGATGTATTTCAGCAGTTCGGCGCTCGTCGAGATTTCCTTCTCATTGACTCGAAGGACACGGTCGCCTGGCTTCAATCCTGCCTGGTCGGCTGGGGATCCGGGCAGCACAGCTTCGACTTCGGGAATGATGTCCTTGAAGCTCGGAACCGGCAAGGTGTAGCCGAGGCCGATGTAGACCGTATAAATCAGATAGGCCAGAATAAAATTGAAAATCGGCCCAGCGGCGACGATGAGCGTTTTGCCCCAGAGTGACTGGTGGGCAAACGCGCGTTTCTTGTCTTCCGGTGTAATCGTTTCGTGTTCATCTTCTCCGAAGAGCTTGACGTACCCTCCCAGAGGCACCACCGATAACAGATATTCCGTTTCTCCGATTTGCCGCCCGAAAATCTTCGGCCCGAAGCCGAGTGAGAACTTTAGGACCTTGACCCCAACCCAGCGCGCGGCCAGAAAATGTCCCATTTCATGAAAGGCGACGAGGACGCCCAGCACCACGAGGAACGGAAGCGCCCAGTGAGTCAGAAGCGAGACAAAATCAGGCGACCAGGCAAAAGCTGTTCCCACAACGAAACTCCTTGGGTTCAGAATATTACTGCGTCAAGGCGTGCACGAGGGACTCGGCTTTTTCACGAGCCCAACGATCGGCTTCCAATGCATCATCCAAACCGTCGATGCGTCGCGGCGCATGTGCTTCCATTGTACTCCGAATAATGTCCGGAATATCGAGAAAACGAATTCCGTTCTGCAGGAACGCCTCCACGGCCACTTCGTTGGCAGCATTCATCGTCGCCGGCATGGTTCCGCCGATCTGCAGCGCGTCATACCCCAGTCGCAAACAGGGAAACCGATCGTGATCGGGCTTGAAAAACGTCAGTTTACTGATTTCAGCCAGGTCCAGCGACGGCAACTCCAGCGGCATCCGTTCTGGATACCGCATGGCGTAGGAAATCGGGGTGCGCATGTCAGGTAGCCCCAGCTGTGCAATCACCGAACGGTCTGTGTATTCTACCAGAGAATGGATAATGCTCTCGCGATGGATCAACACTTCGATCTGGGTATCCGGAATATCGAAGAGCCAGCGCGCCTCGATGACTTCCAGCCCTTTGTTCATCAGCGTGGCCGAGTCGATTGTAATCTTCGAGCCCATTTTCCAGTTGGGATGTTGCAAGGCGCGTTCAGGGCCGACGTCCTGCAGTTGTTCGCGCGAGAAGTCCCAGAGTGGACCGCCCGAGGCGGTCAGGATCACGCGTTTGACGTCTTCACGCCGATGCCCTTCGAGTGATTGGAAAATGGCGCTATGTTCACTGTCGACAGGAAAAATACGGACGTGATGTTTCTTGGCTTCCGCCTGCATCAGTGCCCCGGCCATGACCATCGGCTCCTTGTTGGCGAGGGCGATCTGTTTCCCGGCGCGGATTGCGGCCAAAGTCGGAACCAGCCCCGCGCCGCCGACGATGGCCGACACGACCAATTCGGCTTCCGGCGCTTGTGCGACTTGTGCGACGCCATCGTTTCCCGAGAGGATTTGGACGGGGAGAGCGGCGCAGCGTTGGCGCAGTCTCGCGGCTGCTGACTCGTTGGCGAGCGCCGCGAACGCCGGGCGAAACCGTCGGATCTGCGCTTCGAGTTTGTCATCGTTCGAGCCGGCAGTGAGGCCGATGACACGAAATTCCTGCGGAAACCGATCCACGATATCGAGGGTGTTGGTTCCGATCGAGCCGGTCGAACCAAGAATGACGATATTCTTCATTGCATGCTCCACAGCGGGCGGACAGTTATCCGTCACACATTATTGACGATCGTGACATAGTAGTAGAAGGCCGGGCCTGTGAACAAGAGGCTATCCAGTCGATCGAGCATACCTCCGTGTCCTGGAATCAGCGCGCCGGAGTCTTTGAAGCCCGCACTCCGCTTAATGGCCGATTCCGCCAGGTCGCCGATGAGTCCGGCCACCGTGAGGATCACGGCTAGCACCAGGCAATCCACCAACGAGAAAGCCGGGAGAAACCATCCACGGGCCACCAGCGCCATGAGGCCAGCGAGAACGAGGCCACCAGCCAAACCCTCATAGGTTTTTTTCGGGCTGATCACCGGCGCGAGCGCGCGCCGTCCCAGGGATTTTCCGACGATATATGCGCCTGTATCACCCGCCCAGCTCACGAGAATCACGAAGAAAATGAGTAGCGCCCCGTCCGGCAATCCCCTGATCAACAGGAGATAGCTGAGCGTCAGTCCGACGTACAGGACGCCCATCACCAAAACCAAACCGTCCATGAGCGCGTCGCGCAGCGGTTTTCCTGACAGCAGGGGGATGCAGAGCGCGATCATGACGGTGCCCAGCAGCACGGTGCGATCGGCCACGAGAGCGGGCCACTGCGAGCTGCCCAGTAAGAAGGCGGTGGCCGCCACACCCACCCAGCTCCACCAAGGCCAGGGTGCCTGTCCCAAATGGAGCCGATAAAATTCTCCTACGGCCAGCATGCCGGCGATCGCGACGAGACCGAAGAATGCCGCTGGTCCGAGATCGTGCACCAGGACGTAAAAAAGAGGCAGAAAGACGACCGCTGCAAGGACGCGACGAACGGCTTCTGACGATGAGCGTGGTCGAGCGGCCTCCAGGGGTTTCGGCATCGTTTCCTCGCACTGGAAGGCTCCTGGTTTCACCACGAAGAGGTTAGGAGGAGGCGCTGCTGAACACTCGACCGAAACGGCGCTCGCGCCGCTGGTATTCAATCAACGCGACCAACGTTTCGCGTCGACGGAAATCCGGCCACAGTGTCGGGGTAAAGTAGAGTTCCGTATAGGCCAGCTGCCACAGCAGGAAGTTGCTGATACGAGTCTCGCCGCTGGTACGGATCAAGAGATCCGGATCGGGGAGATCGTGGGTATAGAGGGCCTGTTGCACCGCGCGTTCATCGATCCGGTCCACCGACAATCGACCCTCCTGCACAGCCCGGGCGAGCTCTTTGGCCGCATCGACCAGTTCCGCGCGGCCGCCGTAGCTCAAGGCGACATTGAGGATCAATTTGTCCAGGTGAGCGGTGTCCTGCTCGGTGGTCCGAACCCACTGCAAGGCTGTTGGAGGAAGGGACGAGACCCTTCCGATCGTCTGGAATCGCACCCCCTTTTCGACCAAGCTTGAGCGTTCGGTCGAAAGGTAATGCTCCAGCAGGCCCATCAGTGCCGTAATCTCTTGTGCCGGCCGATTCCAATTTTCTTGTGAAAAAGCGTAGATCGTCAGAATCTTGATGCCAAGTTCGAGCGAGAGCGAGATCAATTCTCGGACGGACTTGATACCTTCCTGGTGACCGGCAATACGCGGCAACCCGCGTAACTCCGCCCATCGACCGTTTCCATCCATAATCACGGCCAAATGTTTCGGCAGCAGGTCTGGTTCGAGTTGCGAGAGCAGGTCAGAGTCAGGAGCAGGCTCGATATCGCGTGATCGAGAATCGTTCATGGAGCGGCGTCTGCACCTTTGCTTATTCTGTGTGGCTCTCCGAGAAGGTAAGGCGAGTCTAGCCGTGGGGTATGGGAATGTCAAACAGTATTTCCCAATTTCGCTGTATTTGCAGATGGTTCGAGCGCCTTTGCATTGCGCCTCCTGAAAGGAGTGCGGTATACTCAGCGACCGTACGAGAGGAGCATCTTTATGGCTAAGGACGAGGCCGGCGCCCTGGCGCGTTTCGGGGTCACTGATCGAGAAATCGAGCAGGCGCTGGGACGGGTCAAGGTATCGACGGTCGATTATGCCGACTTATATTTCGAGTATTGCCAGTCGGAGTCGGTCTCCATGGAAGAGGGGATCGTCAAGCGCGCGACGAAGAGTATCGGACAGGGCGTTGGCGTGCGCGCGACCGTCGGTGAGAAAACCGGGTTTGCATACTCCGATGAACTGACGCCGAAAGATTTGAACATCGCCGCCGAGGCGGCACGATATATCGCTGATTCCGGCCAGAGCACGGCACTGGTTCCCGTGACGCATCGGCCGGCCTTGGCACGGAACCTCTACCCCCACGACCGCACCAACATCGAAGTGGCCACCCACGATCGGGTCACGCTGCTCAATGCCATCGACGCTGAAGCCAGACGGTACGATCCGCGGATCAAGAACGTGATGGCCGCCTACAATACCGAGTATAAGATCATGCTGGTGGCGACCTCCGAAGGGCTCATGGTCGGAGATATTCAACCCCTGTCGCGGTTGCAGGTAACGTGCATCGCGGAAGAAAACGGCAATCGGCAGGTCGGGACATTCGGCGGTGGCGGACGGATCGGGTTGGAGTATTTTCAACAGGATCAGCGCTATCTCCAATTCGCCAAAGAAGCGGCGCGGGAAGCGATCCTCAACCTCAGTGCCGTCGATGCGCCCGCCGGGGTTATGCCGGTCGTGCTTGGCGGGGGGTGGCCCGGTATCCTGCTACATGAAGCGATCGGCCATGGTCTGGAGGCGGATTTCAACCGCAAGAAGACCTCGGCCTTCTCGAATCTTCTCGGGAAGAAAGTGGCGTCGGAGGTCTGCACGATCGTGGACGACGGGACGCTGCCCTTTCGGCGTGGCTCGCTGAACGTGGATGACGAAGGCACGCCCACCAGTCGCACCGTCCTGATCGAGCGTGGCATCCTGCGCGGCTATATCACGGATAAATTGAATGCCCGCCTGATGGGCATTCCGGTGACCGGTAACGGACGCCGTGAGAGTTATCAGAGCGTCGTGTTGCCGCGGATGACCAATACCTTCATGCTGGCCGGCGAGTCCGACCCGCAGGACATTATCAAGTCAGTTAAAAAGGGCCTCTACGCCGTGTCGTTCGGCGGCGGGCAGGTCGATATCACTAACGGCAAGTTCGTGTTTTCCGCCAGCGAGGCGTATCTTATCGAAGACGGGCAGATTACCAAGCCGGTCAAGGGTGCGACGTTGATCGGCAGTGGACCGGAAATCTTGAAGCAGGTGTCTATGGTGGGGCACGACTTGAAGCTTGATGAAGGCATCGGAACCTGCGGAAAGGAAGGGCAGTCTGTGCCGGTCGGTGTCGGCCTGCCGACCATCCGAATCGATGAAATCACCGTCGGTGGGACGAAGGCATAACCATGACACGCGTGATCGGTGAACAGGATTATTCAAGTCTCGCGCAGGACCTGCTTGCGCGAGCGTCTAAGCAGGGGGCGACCGTGGCAGACGTCATGGTCGCCGACGGAGAAACCCTGTCGGTTCAGGTCAGGATGGGAGCGGTTGACCGGTTGACGAAGGCGCGTGAAAAGCGGCTGGGCCTGCGCGTCTTTTTCGGCCAGCGATCGGCCAGCGCTTCAACCTCCGACTTTTCCAGGGATTCCTTGGAACGGTTCGTCGGGGAGACCTGCACGTTGGCACAGGCCGTTGTCGAAGATCCCGTATCCGGCTTGCCGGACCCGGGACAGTACGCGACCGAGTTTCCCGACCTGAACATTCACGATCCCACGAAGCTGCAGACGGACCAGCAGATTGATCTTGCGCTTCGCACCGAGCGTGCCGCGTTTGCCGCCGATTCGCGCATCACGAACTCGGAGGGGGCCGAGTGCGACTCGTCGTCCGGCCGGATCATTTTGGCGAACAGCCATGGGTTTCTCGGTCAGTATGCCAATAGTAGTTTTTCACTCTCCGTTTCACCGATCGCGTCGGATGCTGCCGGGATGCAGCGAGACTACTGGTATGGAGTCGATCGGTCGTTCGCAAAACTGGAGAGCCCGGAAGCGATCGGGAAGGAAGCGACCAGGCGAACGGTACGGAAACTGGGCGCACGGAAGGTTCCCACCTGCTGCGCTCCGGTGGTGTTTGATCCGGAGGTGGCGGGCAGCCTGCTCAGTCATCTCTGTAGCGCCCTTTCTGGCTATGCGCTCTACAAGGGGGCGTCGTTTCTCATCGGACAATTGGGGGCGCAGATCGCTCCGGAGTTCGTGACGATTTATGACGATGGCCGGATGCCGGGCGGACTGGGCACGCGTCCATTCGACGGCGAGGGATTGCCGACGAGGAAGCAGGCGGTGGTCCAGCGCGGCCGATTAACCAGTTATCTGCTCGATACGTATTCGGGCAAGAAGTTGGGATTGCCCTCAACCGGGAACGCCTCCCGCAGCATCGGCGAAAGTCCGTCGGCCGGGCCGACGAATTTTTACATGGTGCCAGGCACCACCTCACCGGAAGACATTCTGACGTCGGTAAAGCAAGGCTTATACGTGACGGATCTCATCGGGTTCGGGATCAACATGGTGACCGGCGACTATTCGCGCGGAGCGAGCGGCTTCTGGATCGAAAACGGGGAACTGGCTTACCCGGTGGAAGAAATCACCATTGCCGGCAATCTCAAGCAGATGTATGCGAACATTGAGACGATCGGCACGGATCTGGTGTTTCGTGGACGCGTGGCCTGTCCCACCGTGAAGCTCGCCGAGATGACCATCGCGGGGCAGTAGCCTGAATTGACCGGGGAGAGCCCCTCCTAGAGGCGCACCATGGCGGAAGTTCGCGAGACGACGGTACAGTATCCCGGCGATGGGGTCACGCTGATGGCGTATGTGGCGACGCCCGTCACCAAAGAAAAGCGACCGGCGATCATCATCGTGCAGGAGTGGTGGGGGCTCGTCGAGCATATCAAGGATATTGCGAGACGGTTCGCCGGTGAGGGATACCTCGCCATTGCGCCGGATCTCTATTCCCGGCTCGGGCACGTGGTGACCACCGATTCCAATGAGGCCGGTGTGCTAATGAATCGATTAAAACAGGAAGAGGGGCTCAAGGATTTACAGGCGACAGTCACCTATCTCAAGACCGTTCCAGAGGTCGATGCAGCACGCCTTGGCGTGACGGGATTCTGCATGGGCGGGTTCTACGCGCTCATGCTTCCTTGTCTCAATCCCGACATCAAGGCGGCGGTTCCGTTTTACGGACAAGTACCCAACCCGGATACGCCGTTAAAGAATTTGGGTTGTCCCCTGCTTTACATCTATGGTGAAGACGACGGGTGGATCACCAAGGCCGATGTCCAGCGGCTTGCGGCGGCGCTCAAGAAGTATGGGAAGCCCGGAGAGGTCAAAACCTATCCCGGCGCAGCTCATGCGTTTTTTAACGATACGAGGAAAGAAGTTTATAAGCCTGCCGAAGCGAAGGATGCCTGGGCTCGCACCCTGGCGTTCCTCAAGCAGCATCTCGCTTAGCAGACTCGGAAATGTTTCTTGTGCCGTCTCGCATGGCGCGAGATAGGCTCGAAGCAGAAGCACGTCGGGATACGAGAGAGTTTCACGTAGCGGACACAGTTGAGAGGGACCATGGCACTTGATGCAGAATTCGGCAAGACGATGCTCCAGTTGATTACGTCACGTTATGACGATCGGCATTGGAGAAAAAAAATCGAGAAGACGCTCAGCCTTCCCCACAGCGGGGTAGGGGATGAGCGCCAGCAACAGGTATTCATGTACCTGAAGCTGGAGCTGAAGGCGTACAAGTCCAGACGAGCAGATCCGGATTCCTGGATCTTGGGCGGGTATGCCACGAAGGAAGTGATCGATCGCGCGAAATTCCAGCCCCACCTGGTCGGAGAAGGCATCTCGGCCGAGGATGTGGCGTTTCTTGGCATCGATCCTGGCTCAGAGATTGATGAAGCTTGGTGGGAAGAGATGTTGGTCGCCTGGTTCGGGGCCCCCGAGGAAGAGGAAACGCCTGAGGCGACGACGGACGAAACTCCTTCCGCGACCGACGCCGAAAACAATCCCGCCCACATCTGAACAAACAGTTCCTTCGTTCTGGCCGGTCTCTCTCCACCGAGCGAGGCTGCCAGACCGACGGCGGCTCCGCTACGATCCAAACAAATCCATTTGTTGTGCGGTCGAGGACGCTGGCTCGCTCTGTAGCGCGTGAGGCACGCTAGAAGAGGCACTATCCTTTGCCGCGGTACTCTGACTGTGCCGATCGAGAAACTCCTTCAGCTTCTGGAAGTCTTCACGCAAGGGCTGCAGCATGCTCCCTTGGTGCAACGCCGCGGCGGGATGGAGCAGTGGAAAGAGCACGAACTCTTTCAGATAAAAAGCCTGCCCTCGCACCCTGGTGATGCCTACTTTGCGCTCCAAGAGGGTCTGCGTGGCCCAGTTTCCTAACGAACAGACCAGTTTGGGTTTGATCAGGGCGATCTGTTGCAAGAGAAACGGTTTGCAGGTTTCCACTTCTTGTGGTTCGGGGTCGCGATTATTCGGCGGGCGGCACTTGATGACGTTGGCAATGTAGATGTCCGCACGGGACAGCCCTGCCGACTGCAGCAAGTCGTTGAGCAATTGCCCGGCTGCGCCCACGAATGGTTCTCCCTTCTGGTCTTCGTGAAATCCCGGTGCTTCTCCCACGAACATGACTGATGCGTGCGGATTGCCGACGCCGAAGACCACCTGGCTGCGACCCAGTTTGGCGAGCGGGCATCGCTGGCAATTGTGAAGCGACTCGGCGAGTTCCTGGAGGGTGATCAGGGGCTGAGGCATTGGACGTACCGTTCAAATGTACGGCGAATCTTAGTCGCGGGCCGGTACCTTGTCAATGTCGCAACAGGGTGGCCATGATTCACTGCACAGTTGAACAATGACGAGGTGGTGGGGGCTCGAATGGTTCGATGCCTAGACGGGAATTGCCTCAGCGCATCGTTGGCCACTGAGAATGGCGGATTCCAGATTGGCCGGCCAGCCGGTATCGGTCCAAGCGCCCGCCACGAAAAAATTGAGGAAGGGGCTGTTCGGCAGTGGCCGACACTGTTGTGTCCCTGGTTTAGGCGTGAGACAGGCCTGAGGCTGTCGAACGACGTCTGCCTCGATGAGTCGAGGCGCCGAGGCGGTCGGGAAGGCCGCCTTCATGTCTTCCAGGGCAAGCCGAACGAGCGCCTCGTTCGACTGCGTGAGAAGATCCGGTGCTTCCACCGCGATGGCCCAGACCACGGCCGCCTCTTCGTGCAGTTCTCGATCCGGATGCCGGATCATCCAATGGAAAGTATGGCGTTCGAGGAGGACGAGCTGCGTCTGTTCTACCGGCTGATCGAGGTACAAGCGTACTATCACCAGGGATGATTCGCTGAGGCGGCTGAGCTGTTGGAAATAGGCATAGTGGGTCACGACTCGTTCCGGCAACAGAGGCGTCAGGTAATGGCGCGGAAGCGCGGAGATGTACCAGTCGGCGGTGAGCCTGATGCGGTCGGCCAATTCGACTCGCGCCACACGATCCCGGTCGAAATACAGCTGGGTCGCCGTCGTATTCAGCCGGAACTGGACGCCCATGGCCTCAAGTTGTGCCTTGAGCGGCGCGAGAAGAAACGAGTCGAGTCCCTGGGACGGCATAATCAGTTTCGTCGCCTTGGCGCCAGTCAAAAAACATCGTCGCAGGGTTCGCATGAACAGACCTGCCGACACCTGCGGGAGCGCGGCCCCTAACAACAACCGGGCGAGGCAGTTCCAGACTCCGCGCCTGGCGCTCTCGGACTGGCCGATGCTGGCCAGCCATTCGTCGGCTACACGGAGATCGAGGTCATTCGGCAATGGAGGATCTTGCTCCCACGTCCGCTCGAGGAAGGAAAGCAGATGCCAACGGTCCCGCATCGACAGGCCTTGAAACAAGGTCGTCCCGAGGAGCGTATTGAGCGGAGAGGGCAAGGGAAGGTGCAGGAACTGGATGCGGGCACCGGTCGATTGCAGGAATTCAAGCGGGGTATGTCGAAGACGCCGGGTGACGGCGTCTTTGCCGAGGCTATTGAGCAAGGACCAGGTGGCGTGGTGGGCTTCCAGGAGAAGCGGCGGAGGAGCATGGCACAGGCGGCCTCCTACTTTGGCGGCTTGCTCGATCACCGTGACGGCATGGCCGCGGGCGCCAAGGTATAGAGCCGCCGTGAGACCGGCGATCCCTCCGCCCAGGATGAGCACCGTTGCGCTCATGAAGTTGAAAAGGGAAGGCGTGATTGTAGCCACACGCCAGCCGCCACGGCCAGCCGGTGGCTGGGGGACAGCGTGACCCGGTCACCCAGCACGCGATACCCGGACTGTTCGATGCGGTGCAAGATACGGCTGTAGACGCCTCGCATGATCTCCGCCACCGTCAAGGCACGGCGTTCAGGGCGCGGCAGCGATTCCAGCGCCCGCGCAGCTTTCGCGTAAAACTCCTGCGCACGGCCGACTTCGAACCGCATGAGCTCAGTGAATTCTGGGGTATAACGCCGGCGCATGAGATCGTCTTCCCGGTACGTGAAGCGTGTGAGATCTTCCTGTGGCACATAGACGCGACCGCATTCGGCGTCATTGCCGAGGTCGCGGAGAATGTTGGTCAGTTGAAAAGCCATGCCGAGATTGACGGCGTAATCCTGCGCGCGGGGCGAAGTGGTCCCGAAAACGTGCAGGCAAATCAAGCCCACGACCGACGCCACCCGATAACAATAAAGGGATAATTGCTCAAAGGTGGCATACCGCGTCATGGTGAGATCCATTTCGACGCCTTTGATGAGCTCATCGAAGTACGCCTGCGGAATCGACAGCTCTCGAACATGCCGGGCAAGGCTGATGGTCACCGGCAATGTCGGTGTACCCTCGTACGCTGCGATCAGCTCCCGCCGCCAACGAGCCAGCTCCTCTTGCGGATGGCTTCCGGGCGGCGGCTCGTCGACGGCGTTGTCCACTTCTTTGCAAAAGGCGTAGACCGTATACATGGCATCACGGCGTGCCTTAGGTAGAAAAAGAAATGAATAGTAAAAGTTGCTTCCGCTCTTTTTCGTGAGGGTCGTGCAGTAGGTCTGAGCGTCAGCCGGTGTCATCATTGCGACAGCGCCGTCTGCCTGTCGAGTCGTTCGACGGACGCCGGAAGATGATGGTCATAACAGCCTGGGTGGCAGACCACGGCCAATTGTTCCACGCCGTCGATGAGACGTGGACCCGGACGGCTGAAGTACGAGAGGGCATCGACAAGATAGACGGCTCCCCTCTGGACGGCGGGAAGACTCTTCCACTGCGGGTGTTCGGTGACCGGGGCGAGCTCGGCGCTCGTGCGCTGGATCGCAAATCCACAAGGCATCAGGACGATCACGTCCGGTGCGGAGGCAGACAGCGTATCCCAATCCACTTTTCGAGAGGCCGTGCCGGCGGTCGCCATGACATCGATCCCTCCTGCGGCTTCCACCATGTCGGGAACCCAATGGCCCGCGGTATACAGAGGGGAGAGCCATTCGAGGCAGGCGACTCTGGGGCGTATCGTCTCGGAAGACACCTTGGTGCGAACGGCGTCGAGCCTGCTGCGCAGCTGGGTGGCAAATTGTCTTCCGGCTCCTTCCTGCCTCAGCGCCACGCCAAGCGTTTCGATGTCCCGGAGGATGTCTTCAAGTCGTCGGGGATTGAGGATGACCATGCGGGGCGGCGGCGAAAGGGTGCGGATGACGCGATCCAGCTGCGACGGGGTGACAGCGCATACGTCGCACAGATCCTGCGCAATGAGCAGGTCCGGCCGCGCCGCCAGGAGCTGCGGTTCGTCCAATTCGTACAGGCCTGTCCCGGCCGAGAGCAAGGTGCCCACCTGTTCATCGATCTGGGCGCTTGAGAGTCGATGACTCTCAACACGCGGCCGCACCATAACAGGGACCTCAGCGAGGCTCGGCGGATAATCACATTCGTGGCTGATGCCGACGAGGTCTTGCTGAAGCCCCAGCGCCGCGACAACTTCTGTGGCCCCGGGTACCAATGAACAAATTCTCATGCGCGTCCTTGAGCCGATCCCCACAGACGTGCCTGCACCTCCGAGAGCCGGGTGTCCGCAAGCGAATGGGTAATGGCGTCGGCCGCTCCGAGATCCTGCACCGTGTGCGTATTGGCGACAGCCAGGACTTTCATGCCGGCCGCGCGTGCCGCCCTGATTCCTGGCAGGGAATCTTCAATGACCAGGCAATCGCCCGGGATCAGCGCCTGTCGATCCCGCTGCCGATTCAAACCGGCCATGGCGTGGAGGAAAGGGTCTGGAGCCGGCTTGCCTTGGGTGACATCTTCGGCACTGGTAATATGTCGAAAGGCCTTACGGAGGCCTGCTTCCTCCAGGATCAATTCGATTTCGTTGCGCAGAGCGCCGGAGGCAATAGCGAGTGGATACAGGTCTGTGGCATCTCGAACGAGTTCGCGTACACCGGGAAAGATCGCCAGATGTTCTTTGACGGCGGTCAGGTAGGCGAGAGCTTTTTGGTCCATCAATGCGGTGAGCAGCGCGGGGGAAACTTCACGGTGGTGCCTGTGCAAGGCCGCCATGAAGCATCCGCGATCGTCGAAGCCAAGGTAGTCGGTGTAATACTCCGCCTCTGTGAGGGTCATGTCGATACCGGCCAAGACCTGCTGCAGGGCGGCAAAGTGGAGGGGCTCGGTGTCGGCAATGACCCCGTCGAAATCAAAAATAATGGCGCGTAACTCGCTCATGGTCGTGGCTCGTTCGTCCCTCTGCGCAGATCGTCGGATATCGATTGGGTCGACTGTGTGGGCGCGGCATTATAGCAAGGGAGTGCCGACGAAAAAAAGACGGCGGCCCATTCCACAGAGGAACGGGCCGCCGCAGGTAGGAACAGACGCCGACTGTCCTTTAGCGCTTGAGTTTCAAGCTTCGCTCCGGGATCCATCCCTTCCGACCGTCTTCGGTTCGCACGGTATAGACCCACCCGCTTTTCTGGTAGTCTCCATCCAACACCGTGAGCGTGGCGCTGCCTTGCACGGTGGTGCTGGTTTTGGTACCTGCTGCATCGACGAACAGTGGCACGGGGGACTTGGGCCGGTTCGGATCCGGGATGACCGTCACTCGTTGGCCCTCCGAAAAGAGCGGGCCGGCGACGTTCACGACCGAAGGTGCAGGCTTCACTGCTGGTGTCGCAGGGGCCGGTATGACCGAAGGTGTGGTCGGTGCGTCCGCAGGGGCCGAGGAACCTCTGTCGACCAACTCGGGCGAGATGACCGTCGGGGCTTGTGTGTTGCTGGGTGGAGTCTGGGGCACAGGCTGGGCGGTCTCCATGCCGCCTCCGAGGTACGGCTCAATGAGTTGCATCGCCCCGTCGGGGTCCATGGCCACATAGCCGGCCCCTCCTACGAATAGGAGCAGGAGTACCCAGAGGAGAGGCCGTTTTCCGGATCGCTTGGGTGCGTTCATCGGTGGCGTCTGGGGCGGCAGGGTTTCGTCCAGGTCTTCCTCGGTGAACTCCAGATCCGGTTCGGGCTGACGTGCGAACATAAGATGCCAGTTCGTCCACTCACTGCTGAGCGCAGGAACGCCCGTAGAAGAAAACATCGGAGGACCTCCTCATTCGAACAATGCCACGGATTTGTCCATTCCTAGGTACTTATCACTGCCCCTCCAGCCTGTCAATTTTGTTGCACAAAGCGACGGGTCGATCGAGCCCTGTCGGGAACAGGTTTCGATCCTTCTGGTCGAACGGAAAGCAGGGTTGAGAAAATCTTCGAACAGGAGTGTGTCACTGCGGCAACGTGCGGCCGCCGGATTGTCCTCATGATGTATGCAAGGGCTTGCAAGTTTGAACATCCTCGTTGCAGAATCGATCACACCCTGTGCGCGGAGTCACATGAAGTCGTATCGCGAGGAGCTCTGGTTCGAAACAAAAACGAGACGCGCCTATCTCAACATTACGGCGCAGGTCGACGCCGCGGTGCAGAAAAGCGGAGTGCGCGAAGGAATGGTCTTGGTGAATGCCATGCACATTACCGCCAGCGTCTATATCAACGATGACGAGGCGGGATTGCTCCACGATTATGAGACCGTTCTTGAACGGCTTGCTCCGCAGGACGCAACGTATCGCCACAATGACACCGGCGAAGATAACGGCGATGCGCACATCAAGCGGCAGCTCATGGGGCGAGAGGTGGTGGTCGCGATTACGGACGGGAAATTGGATTTCGGGCCGTGGGAGCAAATTTTTTACGGTGAGTTTGATGGGCGGCGGCGCAAGCGCGTGCTGGTCAAGGTCATCGGCGAATGACCTGTCGGGCTTGATGCGGCATGGCCGCTTCGGGTGGCTCGCGGGTGACGTCGACGAAGAACTGCAACACGCTTGCTACGTTCTGGAAAGTTTGGCAACATGGACGATAGGATGAACGGTTACCTTTCAGTACGAGTTCGCAGCGATGTGGGAGGCCGGCCATGTTGAGTTGGTCGCGACCGGATCCGCTGACGCGGGATTTGATCCATCTGATCAATGCTCGTCGCCATGACCATGGCGACACGGATGCCGCTATCGACACGCTGCAAGCCTTTATCGAGCAGGGACGCGAGCAGGATCTCCTGACGGTCCTGGCCGCCCTCGACGAGGAGATGGCAGAGTGGATGTTCGATCTGGTGGCGGAAGCCTCGTGCGCAGTCATCATGGACGGGCCCGACGATGAAAACAGCGCCTATGCCCTGATGGCCGCCTTGGAGTTGCCGCTTCAAGCCAATCTGGGGCAGCCGCTCGGGTTGAAGATCGATCCCGTGGCGACCGCGGATCTGCTTCATCGACATCTGCAGCTGCCGGCGGGTGTGGTCGTGCGGGTTGAGCCCCGCCTCTTGACCGATGCGACACTCGAAGGGTTGACGCTGCAAACGTTAAACGAACATCTCGCGAGCATTGCGGACTCGCAGCGCACCCAGGCGATCGCGTCTCGTCTCTATCCTCCGGTGGAAAACACAGCATTTCTCTTCTTCCAACTGATCGGCATGCCCGATCCGGGGTTGCCGGACTCATTGGAAGAGCCAGAACGCCGGGCGCTGCTCGAAGGTCTGGTTGCACAATGCGCCGAGTTGGCCCTGGCGCCGGACACCTTGGAGGTGCCGGTCTATGCGTCCTATGCCCTGTTCGACGCGCAGAATGCCGTGCGGCTTCACCGCCTGGCCGACGAAACCGCTGCGGTGTGGCGGGACCTCGACCCCATGGTGCGGGCACGCACGATCGCCCACCTCCATACGCAATGTGGAAACGGGGTGTACATGCCGGTCTGGACGGATCTCTTCGATCCGGAATTGCCCGAGGACCATGGTCCCGTGTGGACGTCGCCCGATGTGTGGGTGTTCACGGCCGATCTGCCGATCGAGTGGCCGGGGGAAATGCTGACGAATCGGCTGCTTGCCGAAGGCTGCACGAGGTTCGAAAATCACATTGTCGAAGCGCCGGAGAACTAGCAGAATGCGGACATTCACCGGGGGCGGCCTCCTGGCGGGCGATGCATCACGATTCACGCTTCACGGGCGTCGGACGAGACGCTGGGGGACTGTTTCAGCATCCTGCTAATCGGACGGGTCGATCCCACATCAACGAGGAGCTACTTGGCTGGGCCATCGCGATTCGGCGCCATCCTCATTGTCACGGTGCTCAGCTGTGTGGTGTTGGGTGCGGTCTGGGGTCTCATCATCTACCTATTGCCGCAGAGCGACAATCTGCCGGACCCTTCGCCGCGAGCCCTGTCCCTTCCACCGCCGACACCGCCATCATCTCCAGATCTGAGTCTTCCCGTCGCGTCGTCGCCCGATCATTCCGCTTCGCCGGTGATGGTGAAGGAGGAGACGCCAGCCGCTCTTCCGGCGCCATTGGGACGGCCCGCGTCTGCGGCCTTACGACGTCCTTTCGGGATGGATGTGAAATGCGATATGGAAATGGACACGCTTTGTCCCGAGGAAGAGGGAGAACGGCGGATCTGCCTGCAACGCAAAGCGGCGCAACTGTCTATTCCCTGCCAGCCGGTTCTCCGCGAGCGGCTCGTGCGAATGAAAGAGAACATGCAGCATCTGCGTGCGGCCTGCGAGGCAGACCGAAGACAGTATTGTCGCGACGTGCCGTTAAGCGGAGGGGCGATCGTCCAGTGTTTGGAATCCCATGCTCAGGAAGTCTCGGACCAATGCTTTCAATTCTTGCCCAAACGCGGCCGGCTGCTGAATTAGCCCGCATGATGCATGCCGGCTAGCGAGGCGCGGGGGCTTTCTTCAGGCCGCGCACAAGAAAACGCATCGTGATGCCGGCCACTTCCACCACGTCTCCGTTCCGGAGCGTGTGCTCTCCTTGAACAGGTCGGCCGTTGACGAGGATGCGTTTCCCGCTCTCCGTCGGGCTCACCACGTACCGATCGCCCCGCCGGCTGATCACCGCCGCGGTCTTGGGCGCAAACCAGCCGGTGAGCGTGATGACCGCATCGTCTTGTGCCCCGATCAGCGAGACGTGTTTCGTCAGCCGATACTGCGGTTGATCAGTCTTGCCCGATAGGATTTCTACCAGACCGATCCTCTGCTCCGGCGCCGGGCGTTCACCGACAAACGATTCTGAGACGACCATCGTTTTGTCGGCGATCAGGAGATCGCCTGCCGGCGGTGAGTCCGCCTGTGTCAGTTGGTTCCCTCGAAAAATCAAACGGTGTGTGCCGATGCGGATGCTGTCGGCATCCTGAAGTTGTCGCCGGTCGATCTTCTGCTCATTGACGAACGTGCCGTTCGTGCTCGTGAGATCCTCCAAAAACAGGACTTCCTGTACCTTGGCGATGCGCGCATGGTGCCCTGAGACGGCGATGTCTTCCAGGCACAGGTCGTTGTCGTACTTACGCCCGATCGTGAAGGGCGTACGGGAGACCTCGATCTCCTTTGTCCCGCCTTGCGGTGCCTTGACGAGGAGCGTGGGCGATGGGGCTTGGTTCTGGGACATGGTCGCTCCTTAGTATGAGTCGGTTGTAGGTGCAGCGAACAGATGGGCGCGAATCCGGTTCCACATTCCTGGCTTGCTCCGGGTGAGCGTCGCCACGATGACGGTCGTATTGTCGGTTCCACCGGCGGCATTCGAGAGGGCGATGAGACGGTCAGAAACGGTCTGCGGGTCGGGCGATTCGTGAATGACGCGGAGGATGGTGTTTGCGGAAACTCCGGCGGTTAGGCCATCGGAACAGAGCAGCAAGGTATCGCCGTCCAACACGGGGAGTTCTGCCAATTCGACCTCCACGGTGGCATGGACCCCGACGGCGCGGGTCAACACATGTTTGTGTGACACGCGCTCGGCATCGTCGGCGGCCAAGAGCCCCGACTGCACTTGCGCCTGTACCAGCGAATGGTCGTCTGTGAGCGGGTGGAGCAGGTCGCCCCGAATCAGATATAGGCGGCTGTCGCCCACGTGGGCGATCGACAGGACATGCCCGACGAGCCAAGCGGCCACTACCGTGGTGCCCATTCCGGTGTACGCGGCGTGACGTGCCGCCTCTTGATGAACCGTATGATTGGCCAGCCGGACGGCGCTGGCCAGCCGGTTGGTCGCAGTGGAAAACTCAGGACGCGAGACGCCGATCAGGGGGAGAGAGGGATCGGCGGTGGACTCTGCGAGGTGACGGGGGATGATCTCGATGGCGCGGCTGCTGGCGACTTCACCTGCCCGGTGGCCGCCCATTCCGTCGCACACAATGAACAGGCCGGTGGAGGGATCGGCATGAAACCGGTCTTCATTGTGCCGGCGCGTGAGGCCGACATCTGATGAGGCCCCATATGTGAGCTGCAAGGAGTGCATGGCCGGCTCTATCTCGGCATCACCTGGAAGACGTCACGAAGGTCTTGGGCCATGTCGCTGGCGTGACGGTATCGGTTGGGGATCTCTTTCTGCAGCGCTCGATCCAGGATGGATTGGACCCGCGTCGGCAGATCACGGCGATATTTGAGCAACGGGGGATGCGGGGCCTTCGCGATGCGCATCACGAGCGCCGCCATGTTCTCGGCATCGAACGGTCGCTCGCCGCTCAAGAGTTCGAACAGTACGATGCCCAGGGAGAACACATCGGACCGGCCGTCCACGTCTTTACCGGTGGCCTGTTCGGGCGACATGTACCGCGGGGTGCCGAGAATCATGCTGGTCTGGGTCTTCGAGGCGCTGGCCATTTTGGCAATACCGAAATCCATCACCTTCACGAGGCGCTGTTTCAGGATCATGATGTTGGCGGGTTTGACGTCGCGATGGACGACGCCCTGGCTGTGGGCATAGTCGAGGGCATCGGCGACGGTGGCCACGATCTGCAGGGCCTGTTTCGCGGGCAGGATCGTCGATTTCTGGCAATAGCAGCTGAGCAACGTGCCTTCGAGATATTCCATGGCAATGTAGGCTAGGCCATCCTGCTCGCCCGCGTCGTACACCGTCACAATGTTGGGGTGAGACAGACGCCCGGTCGATTCCGCTTCGCGAAAGAATCGGTCCCGGAATTCTTTCAGGTCTTCTTCGTTGTCGATTTCGTCCAACCGCATGGTCTTGATGGCGACGAAGCGTTGGATCGTCGGATCTTTGCCCAGGTACACGACACCCATCGCCCCGCGCCCGAGTTCCTTGACGACGTGATACCGCCCCAGCGTGGCCGGCACGCCAGCGCCGGTGCGGACGACCACCGTGCCGGTTGAACGAGCCGGGGTGGGAGACACGTTGTCGGAGCTGCGGAGGGCTTCGGTTGCTGTTGCGTCCTCTTGCTCATCTTCCTCTTCGACCGGGCGACGACGCGGGCGTCCGACGAGGGCCTGAGTCAACGCGTCGGCATGGCGAACCCAGGCGAACGTCAGCCAGGTGGCTGAGCCGATGAGGCCGCCGGTGAGCAGCCAATTGTAGAGCGGTTGCTTAGGGGGTCCGAGCACCGGAATTCCATGCGCGTCATAGGCCCGAGAGGCTACGAGGACGATCAGCAGGAATGCAGCCGGAGAGAGAATGGAGCGGAAGAAGGTTTGTCCTTTGCCGTTGTCGTGCAGTTCCCGCCTTGCCCGTGCGGCGGCGAGCCAGATCATCAGCAGGCACAGGCTGTCCGCGACGAATCGAACCGCCTGCGCGGCATTCATACCCAACGGCGGGACAAAGGTGTGCGTGAACAGCGGGAGCGTGGCCAGAAACGGCCCCACCAGAATGGCCAGGATGATGACGATTAGATACGGGCCGATCCAGCCCCAGGATGTGGTCATGTGATGGATTCTATTGAGGTTGTGATTCAGTGTAACGAAAGGCCCAGGAGTGTCAACGAAACGAAGGAATGATGCACCGATGGAGCAGGACGAAGCACCGTCCTGAGGAGCGAGGCGGTCAAACCTGTGGAGGGATGCGGGGGGCGCGCGGTCAGGCAGGGGTCGCGGCTTTTCTAAGCGGGTCGAGCAGTTTCTCGGATACCTTCAACTGGCCCCGTCCGATGCCGACTTCGATGTCGGGTTTGGTGACGCCATGGAAATCGCTCCCTCCTGTCACGAGGAGGTCGCATTGTTTGGCGAGGTCCAGGTATTCGGCGGTTTGGCTGGGGCTGTGCGTGCTGTAGTGGACTTCGATGCCTCCCAACCCGGCTTCTTTCAGCTGTCGAAGCAGGGTGCGCAAGCCCTCCGCGGATGTTCTGACCCAGGTCGGATGGGCGAGGACCGGCACGCCCCCGGCTTCGCGAATCCATCGCACAGCCTCAGCCGGTTCGGGCAGCTCGCGATCGACGAAGGCGGGACGACCATTTGCCAAATACCGATCGAAGGCTTCCTTGGCCGAGGTAACGAATTTTTTCTCCATCAACAGGCGGGCGATGTGGGGACGACCGACGGATTCCGTGCCGGCCAGTGCACGCACCTCTTCATAGGTGATGGGGATGCCCAGCTCATTGAGGCGTTGGACGATTTTGGGATTCCGGGTGTGGCGGCTCTCTCGCAAGCTGACCAGGCGTTGTTCCAACAGGGGATCAGTCCAGTTCAAAAAATAGCCGAGGATATGGAGTTCGCTCTCGCCGAGTCGCGAACTGATTTCCACGCCGGGAATGACTTCGATGCCGAGTTCCGCTCCGATCGCGGTGGCTTCCGGAATCCCCTCGACAATGTCGTGATCGGTGATCGCCAGGGCCGTGACGCCGGCTTGTTTCGCAAAAGTCATCACCTCACGGGTGGAAAAGCTGCCGTCCGAATGGGTCGTGTGGAGATGGAGATCAATGCGACTCATGGTGGTGTCTCAGGCCCCGCCTTCTGCGCGACCAGCCGCGCGGTATAGGATGGTCCGCTGCCATGGCCTCCGTCATGTTCCCCTTCATCGTAATGGAGCACCCGCAAAGGAGAGGTCAGGCGGAGCAGTTCGTTATGCGCCAGGCAGAATTCCCATCGGCGGGGATGCTGGTAGCGGAAGTAATTGTCGATGGTAAAGGTTTCGTAGAGCAGTACCCCGTTCGGTTTCAATGCGTCCATCAGCGCGGAGAACAACGGACGATGCAGATAAAAGAACACGATGATGGCGTCGTAACACTCATGCCCCAGGCCGGGTGGTCTGTCCGGGTTCTGTTCTAAATCGAGCACTCGCGTGGTGAGCCCGGAGAGATGCCGCGCCTGTGCTGCAGCCTCCAACGTGGCCAGCGCTTCTGTGTCTCGATCGAGGGCCTCGACCTGCATGCCGTGGGACAGCAGATGGAGGGCATGACGACCACGGCCGGCGGCCACATCGAGAACTCTGCCCTTGGGCAGTCGCCCGAGTTGTTGCACGAGAAACGGCGCGAGGCTGGGTCCTGCGCTCTGCGCTTGGTGCGCGGCGCGCGTCCGTTCGAATCGGACGCCGACCGAGCCGGCGACCATGGCGAGCGGGGCGTGCAGCTTGCGGATCCAGATGCGGACCCGGTCCACCGAAAATTCGGCGAACAACATGCTGACCAGCTTGTCCGCCAGGGCTTCAAGCAGGCGACAGTCCAGCGATGTGCTGAGGGTAACGAGACGTTCCGCCACCCGGGCATAGTCGATCGTCTCGTCGAGGCGATCCGAGATCGCGGCGGATTCGACCGAAGCTTCCAGCTCCAGATCCACGGCGATCAGTTGCGCCTTCCGACGTTCCTCTTCCGTGACGCCGCAGTGGCCGTAAAACTCCAGCCGTTCAATGATGATGCGTTCAGGCATGGCGGCATTGTCATGGATGGGCTTTCAGACTGTCAAGCAAGGGAAGGGGCAGGGCTGTCACCCTCTACTCCTTGCTCCCGGAGCGCGCGGCCTGAGAAGGCCCTCGCTCGACGGCCGCAGGGGAGTAGAGGGTGACAGCCCTGCCGGGAAAGGAAGCGGAAACGTATGATTCCGGCACTCCACACGTCACGCAGCTCGCGTAACGTGCACTCTCGGAAGACCCTCGCTTGGGTGAATGGCACGTCTCGACGTGCCAGAGGGTTGGGCGGGTAAGAAGATTGCGCGCAGGGGGAGATCGATCGGGCCACCTTCGTGTGAGTGATGTGAGAAGGTCAGCCTTTGGGGGAGAAAGGATTCGCAGGCAGAGGGGAATTACAGTGTGGGGCCATGACGCCTGTTGGTGCTACGCGGACTGTTGAGTGATCGGATGTCGGCCGCGCTGTGTCAAGACACTCGCTGCCGAATCAATCAGTGCAGGCGTGAGGATGCGCGGCTCGTTGGCGAGAAACGCTCCAAGGGCCTTTGGGTTGAGCACCCACACATCGCAATTGCTTTTTGATCCTATCCGTTCGATAAACCAGCCTGGAAATACCACCACTGGTCGAACCGTGAAGGGGATGGCCCGCCCATCGTTCAATACCATTGTCAGCCAGCGCGCTTGAGCCCGGGCCTGGATCAACGGTTCGTCGAAGGGATGCTCGTTCTCAATCCTGATGGCTTGGCCGTCATAAAATATTTTCGGATCGGCGTGCAAGGGTTTGCTTCGCGTTTTCGTTTCAATGGTGAAAATGCCGGCCGAACCGACAAGGACATGGTCGATATTGAAATTAGGCCCAAGAATGTCATGAAAGACTCGATAGCCCTTTTCCCGCAGCAGATCGAGCACCTCTCCCACTGTGCGTTCTCCGTCCCGCCCAAGTCGAAGATTGTTAATTTCCGCCTTGTAAGCTCTGCGCCTTCGCCAGGTAGCGAGAATAGCTACAATTGCTACTATGGTGAGAACGGGTGGATTAGAGGGGATGGAGAACAACCATCTCCACCATTCATACAGTGCGAGCATCACAAGGCATGATGCTCGCACGAAGAAATCAGTCCATTTGTCCTGCAGCGAACGAATGTGTTCTTCTGCTGACTGACCGGGGAGCCGCAGCGGAGTCATCTGAAGGGGAGTGCGACGGTTTTTCGAATTGAATAATCGCGCCGACCGGAACATTTGCGGGCACCTCCTGATGTGGGTCTTGTCCCATTCAGCAGGCATTGTAGGTCAGGCCGGTTCATCGGGGTAGAAAAGACGCAGTTTCTGCAGCACTCGCTTCGGTGTTTCCCCTCAGCGATGGTCCCTCATCTCTGGTTACCGATCAGCCTGACCACTCAATCTGAGGACGAGATGAGGCCTGAAGTGATAGCCCCAGACGGAAATAATCACGCGCGACACTGCCCCGAACAAGCCGCTCACGAAGACCCCGACGAAGGGGCGCCGAAACACGATGAGGTTATCACGATCGCGAAAGGCTTGTGGCCGTCGTAGAAGGTGGTGCGGGCAGTCGTGCACGAGTCGGTGAGGGAGAGATCGGAGGGAGCCCTATGGAATCTCGTTCCCTATTCCATTTGCTCATGATTGCGTGTATGAACGTGGAGCAATGATTGGTGTGGACAGGGTACTACTCACTCAACCATCACAGGAGGCAGGTTATGGCGAAGGGCATGCAACAGAAGAAAACGACCAAGAAGAAACCCACTAAGACGCTCATGGAAAAGCGCGCCGAAAAGAGCGCGAAGAAGGGCCGCTGATTCGGCGCCAGCTGCATCAGTTTTTGACCGGAGTATGGTGGTTCCTGTCATCACCTGCGTCACCGAGAAAACGGCGAGTTCCACGCCGTCCTCGGAACGCAGGTTGATGGCTGCGCGCTTCGTGTCTTGGTTCTTGCACATCACGAGTTGCGAGATGCGCATGCCGGTCATGGAGACAAGCGCGAGGGAGCCTCCGCCAACCCGGCTACGAACGTGGTGAGGTATGATCGCCACATTACTTGCGCGGCCTTCCGTCCCTATCGCAATTGCCGGCGTTTCTCGCCGGGACGTAGTCGTCATGTTTCTCCCACGCATGAATCCCAGACCGGATTATTCATGAATGCCGTCGCGAGGCGTTTGAGACCGAAGCCCGCCGGGGCTTCTCGCACGTAAGGCCGACGTAGGCGTACTTGCAGTCCGTGGAGGAGCCCGAGCGAGAAAAGCCCCGGCGGGCACGAGGATCCGAGGACGAAACAGGTATTCAGGAATAGTCCGGGCTAGGGCAGGCAAAGCGAGAGGCGGTCAACGCAGCTTTTGCAAGAGTCCCTCAGCGACAACCGAATTCGGATCGCCGCCTACGATCATATTCTTGTCGCCGAAGTGAGCGGTCGATCGGGTCGTCACCCGCATGTTCAAACCTCCCGGAGTGAGGGCATATTCAAAGAGGGCGACTTCTTGTCGCTGATCCATGTAGCCCTGGCTCGCCCGTTCGAAGGAACCGACAATTCCAACCGACAGCCGCCCCTGTCCTTTCTCGAAGCTCTTCACCACCATTCGTTGCACGCCGCCTCCCCGAGGCACGTATTCCAACGTTTGCCCGACATGTGACAATTCAACCTGCCGCGCGACCCCTTTATTATTCGTGTAGGAATAGAGGGGAAAGCCTTGCGGACTAAAATCGATTTGGACCTCGGCCTGACTGCCGTCGGCGCTGGTGAGTGTACCTTTCCACCCGCCGGTCAGATCCGCTGCGCTCACGGTGATCACCATCATGAGCAGAAACAGAGTAGCCGCGACGCCCGCAAGGAGTTTCACGGTCATAAGCGTATCCTCACAGTTATTCCAGGTTCATCGCCTCGAAGTGTGCCAAGGCCTCGCCTTCAACGGCATAGCTGATCTCAAGTGGATTGCAGCAGACTTCGCAGTCTTCGACGTAGGTGTGACGATGAACCGAGAGGTCTAAGACCATCGAGATCTCTGCACCGCAAGAAGGGCAGCTAAAAAAGTGTTCCACAGCATAGGCAGCGTACTGCAGCTCCATGTGTGATGCAATGAGACCGCAGCGACGGCCTGGGCTGTCAGGTATCGCGCGGGACTATCAGACATTGAAGGGCTGCTGCCGCGCAAAACGCGCCGCTGCCCCAAGCGTGAATAGGTTGGGCGTCTGACTGGCCGGCAGCCCAGCCTTGATGGCGGCATGGAATTTTGCATAATTCCCGCGGTAGTCGCCATGGTTCCAGACCTTCAGCAACTGTTCCGTGAATGCCCCGTTGTGGTCGCCGTCCAGGGAGGTCTGGTTGTCCTGACAACCTGAGATCAGAATCACCGCCGGTTTGAACTGTTTCGCAATCGCAGTCAGCCGCGGGCTCACGGCTATCTGAGCGAGCATGCTGTCCGGGTCCGGCACGGAAGCCTTTCCGGCCACCTCCGCCACGTCTCGTTGGAGGTCGTCGTAAAACTTCTGGTGTTCGCGATAGGTGCGGATGCCGACGGCGAGCGGCATCATTTTGGAGCGCCCGGTCGACAAGATGCCGTCGAGTTGCGGTGGCATGGCACGGGTGACGGTGCCGCTATGGCAACTGTCGGACAGGACCAGGATGCGCACACCGGCCGCGAAGCGGCTTAATTCGAAGTACAACTCGTCGTCGATGAGCTGGCCGTCGTATAGGCACCACGTTTCGTCCTTCTTGTCGGCTTCCTCTCCGGTCACGTCTGGCACCTGGCCGCCGTGGCCCGAATAGGTCAGGAAGAAGAAGTCTCCCTTCCTCAACTGTTTGGCGGCTTTTCGCATAGCAGCCAAGGCATGGGCGCGTGTACCCTTCTTGGTCAACAGCAGGGTGGACTTCATGCCGCGCGATGTGGCGATCGCCGTCATATCCTTGGCATCGAACTCACAGGCAGCGAGTTCGCCGCTCCAGCCACCGTACGCGGCAGGGCTCACCGCATTCAGGCCGATGTGTAACGACATCGCCTTCGCCTTGCTGGCCGATGATGAAGTGGTGTTCGCCATACGTACCTCCTTGGGTGGGCGGGGAGCCGTGCGGGTGACAAGGTTCAGGATTGAAAGATGGCGATACGGTAGTCTTTAGGGATAAATCTGTCAATGGAGAGAGGGCGCAAATACTGGTATTTCATCGCTCCCGCGCGTATGAGCTCGGCAGAAGGTGTGAACGCATGCCGTGAGGTGCGATAGTCTTAGGACTCCTCGTCTTCGACGTCCTCAATCGACTGCTGGAGCCCCGCGACGAACGCCGCCGGGTCAGCCAGGTCGCTTTCCCTGAGTTGGAATTCAGAAACCAGCACACCGTCTTTGTCGACGACGATCAAACGATAACCCTGTTTCACGGTGACTCCTCTCTTGATTCGATTCGATACTA
>JAHFEW010000035.1:38476-41774 GCA_023248215.1 Nitrospira sp. | reverse complement strand
TGGAATATTTTGATGAGAATCCCTGTCTGCGTTATGAGTTGATGGAGCGAAGAAGTCGGGACGCCATGAAAAAGATAGCGCCGGCTGCGTCAGCGAGACCTGAACGCGACCGCGCCTTGGGCGTGACCGTCGAGGCGCAATATACGGTGGGCGAGTACGACATCCTGATTCTGTCGGCGAAGGAGAGCAGCGGCCTCGAAACCTGGTTGACCGAAAACGGCTACCGTATTCCGAGCGGGGCCTCGACCGTGCTGCACAGCTATCTCAAACAGGGCATGAAGTTCTTCGTGGCACGGGTGAATCTTGGCGAGCAGGCCAAGCTCGGCCTCACCCACTTGCGTCCGCTCCAGATTGCGTTTGTGTCGCCGAAGTTCATGCTGCCGATCCGCTTGGGGACGGTCAACGCCGACGGGCCGCAGGAGCTGTTCATCTACTTCCTGACGAAGCAGGGCCGCGTGGAAACCACGAACTATCGGACGGTGCGGCTCCCCGAAGCGCAGGAGATTCCACTCTACGTGAAGGACAAGTTCGGCGACTTCTATCGCGATCTCTTCACGCAGCAAGTGAAGCGTGAGAGTGAGCGGGGTGTGTTTCTGGAATATGCCTGGGACATGAACTGGTGCGACCCCTGCGCGGCTGATCCGCTCTCGGCCGATGAACTGAGAGGGTTGGGGGTCTTTTGGCAGGAGAATGATGGTCGGATGGGGAAGGGCATGGGTGGGGCGCAGAATGTGTTTCTCACCAGGCTGCACGTCCGCTACGACGCCGCACACTTTCCTGAAGATCTGCTGTTTCAGGAAACATCGGATCGCGGCAACGTTCAGGCGCGCTATATCCTCCGCCATCCCTGGACCGGCTCGGATGAGTGCGCAGCCGCCACCGCCTACCGGCGACAGTTGCGCGAGCGCTACGAGCGAGAAGCACAGACCCTGGCATCACTGACGGGGTGGAGTATCGGCGACATCCGCAAGACCATGAACATCGCGTCATGGCCGATCGGCGAAGAGAAGAACTGGTATCAGCGATTGTGGACACATTAACGGTGAGAGGCAGGAGGCCGGGCCGACCCGGCCTCCTCAAACATGGGCGTGCGGGACGCTGTCCGACCGTATTCGGAACCCTGTCACTTGCTCGTGCAATCTCCTGTTCGCTTCCCGTCGACCTTCATCGTGACCAACAGGCCTGTACCGGAGGTGGGCATTGCCTTACGCACCACGGAGAAGGTGGTACTGGATACGGTGCCCTCCACGCGGGTCATGGCATGTGGCCCCTCAATGTCATAACTGACCTTTCCACCGTGTATCGACAGGTTCGTGACCTTGTTTGACGGCTTGGGCTTGAATCCGTTCATGACATAATAGTTGAAGACGGCATCTGGATTGGCGAGGTGCTCATCCTTCATGCAACGGGTGCGGGTGTCCGGCTTCCCCGCCTCTCCATTGCTGGTTTCCGTGACTGCCGTGATCTGATACTCGCCTGGCTTCAGAGGAATCGACTCCGCCCGTACCGGCGCAACCCAGATGCTCACGCCTATGATTATGCCTAGCAGCACCACTGTCTTCATTCTCAGGCCTCCCTACCATACCGATGAAAGTCTGGTCCGGGGCTTTGACTTCTTCTCCAAGTAAACCGCCCCGTCCCGAACTCTTGTCCTCTAGGATTCGCCGATTGTGCTCAGGCCTTGAAAGATTGTCAATCGCCACCCTCCCTTTCTTGTCAGCGCGAGCCAGGCTATGAAAGCTCCCACCGCTGGCCGACATCGTTCGTCGTTCGTGACGCGTCGTTCATCCTGGAGAGAAGGGTCACAACCTCTTCACGAGATACGTTTCACCATTCACGGCTGCGGCACGGAAAGCCAGTGCACATTCCCACCATCCTGCTCGGTATCTCCCCAGGCTCATTTCAGTCAGTACTATGGTATAGT
Organism: Nitrospira sp.; assembly: GCA_023248215.1. GTDB lineage: Bacteria > Nitrospirota > Nitrospiria > Nitrospirales > Nitrospiraceae > Nitrospira_A. The sequence continues at coordinate 39,850 of JAHFEW010000035.1, read as the reverse complement.
CGCGCCGAATCGCGTCTATCCTTTTCGCCTCACGAAAGGAGCCTCATCATGACCCTGCACCAGCGTCACACCATCGCAGCCCTGAGTGGGTTGTCTTTCATGTTGCTGCTCTCGGCCTGTACGCTCAAGGGCACGACCCAACAGATCACCGATACGACGGGCAACATCACTGCGTCGACTTCGGGACGCATCTGGTGGAATGAAGACGGTTTGTTGAAACCCGAACACAAGGTCGCCGCCTTCACCGCCTACAATGCCCAGAACCTGGAAGAGGACTTGGCGCGGGGGCAAGGCGAATACCTGGCGTCCCTGGAAACGCTCATGGGAGGATCTGCTCACGAGGCGTTTCAGCTCCTCGCACAGGATTCATTCAGCCGGTGGAGTCAATCGGGGAGTGCTTCGACCAACGACCTCGTGAACCGCTTGCAATCAGCGCCTCGCTGACCGCTCCCAACCGGTCGGCATGCAGCCACAAGACACGACAGGGGCCCTCACAGGAGATCGACATCGACATGAACGCGGCGCGCAATCCCCTTACCATCCATCGGATCTTTCACCCCACGGATTTTTCCAAAGACAGTCAGGTCGCATTTGTCCATGCCCTCAAGCTGGCGCTGGCACACCGGGCGGAACTGACGATCATGCACGTGGATCCCACCGTCGCCCCGGAAGGATTCGAAGACTTTCCTCGCATCCGCCCCACGCTCGCGACATGGGGCCTTCTCCCGGAATCCAGCTCCAAGGGCGACGTGGCGCAACTGGGGATCGGTATTAAAAAAGTTCGTGCTTTGGCCACGGATCCGAAACAGGCGATCATCCATCATCTCACGACCTCGCCGACCGATCTCATGGTGCTGGCCACCCACCAGCACGAGGGCTCTGCCCGATGGCTGCGTCACCCGGTCGCAGAACCGGTTTCCCGCGAGGTGCATGTGACGACGCTGTTCGTGCCCTCGCACGTGGAAGGGTTCGTCTCCCGTGAGACCGGCCACACCTCGCTCCATCGTCTCTTGTTACCGATCTCGACCGATCCCCCGTCCCAACCGGCGATCGATGCGGCGAGCTCGCTCATTTCAAAGCTCGGCGTTCCACCCATCACACTGACGCTCGTCCATGCTGGCGAAGAAACCGGGGTGGACAAACTGGTGCTGCCGCAGAGAACAGACTGGTCCTGGAATCAACTGTTCGGCCAGGGCGACCCGGTGGAGTGGATTCTGGCGGCAGGAGCTGAATTCGATGTGGATTTGATTGTGATGACGACGAAAGGTCAGGACAGCTTGTTAGACATCTTGCGCGGCAGCACCACGGAGCGTGTCCTGCGCGGAGCGCGCTGCCCTGTGCTCGCGATTCCTGCTCCGCTCGGCTGATCAGGAG
>JAHFEW010000035.1:0-38376 GCA_023248215.1 Nitrospira sp. | reverse complement strand
ATGACGACGAAAGGTCAGGACAGCTTGTTAGACATCTTGCGCGGCAGCACCACGGAGCGTGTCCTGCGCGGAGCGCGCTGCCCTGTGCTCGCGATTCCTGCTCCGCTCGGCTGATCAGGAGCCGTCGTCTCGCCGGGCCGTTGCCTCATGCAACGGCGACCCATTCTGGAGCGTGCGCGCTATCCTCGAACCTGGCCTACTTCGATGACCGACGGCTCTTGACGATCGGTCGTCTCACGGCCCGTCACCGTTCGAATCACCATGCCGTCTCGAAAGACCACGAAGTTCGACGGCACGGCGGCGATGCGAGGCCCCGGCAAAATCACCCCGGCGAGATTCAACGGATCGGCGGCGGAAATCTTGATCTCCTGCTGAGTCCCCGGCCGTTTCTTGAGCGCCCGCAGGGATTCCAGCGCCTCGGGTAACGCAAACTGCTCGCCCGTAAACCCAGACACAAACCGGCCGCCCCTGATCTCCCCGGTCAATTCAAGGCGCCGGTAACAGACCAACAGATCGCGCCAGGACGACACCACCGACTCGCGCGCCAACAGGTCGCGGAACACCACGCCATACCGCTGCAGCAGACGGCGGGCGAGACTTTCCGTCTGCGTCGCTCCCGGCACAGGGGCGGACTCTCTGCCTGTCCGTAGCAACGACCAGCGACCGCCGACATGGCGTGGGCGGCAACTCCGACCACGCCCCTCGGCGCGCCGCCGCCGGGGATCGATGAGCGCGCGCAGGTTGTCGAACCCATCCGCCGTCACCAGGCCGGCCGCCACCAATTCCCACAACCCATCCTCGACCTCGGACGCCAGCAGACGAGTCACGTGCAGCACCTCGCTGAAAAAACTCGCCCCCCGCTCCTGTAGACAGCGGCGGACCGCCTGTGCCGATGCGCCGAGGCGGGCATTGATATCCATGTGCTGCATGCCCTCGCCGGCGGCAGCCAGCAAGGCCACGGCATCCTCGCGAGCAAACACACTCACCGGCGCAACCCTGGTCGGCACGACTCGCCGCCCCGGCAGAGGGCTCAGCTCCTGCATCAAGCGGGGATGCGGCGTCAGACGGCCCCACATGACGGCCCCGCTCAAACACAATCGATCGAGCCACTCCGGTTCATACTTGGCCAGTCGGACCCGCAAGATCTGGGATTCCCAGGCCGATGCGGCCGCTTCAAATCCCCCCAGTTGCTTGGCCACTTCAAGGAGCCCGACCTCGCCATGCAGACGTGCTCCCGGCGACGCATGTTGCCACTGGAAGAGGAACCGTATGAACTCCGCGGCGGAGACCGGCTCGATCTCCTTGCGCAGACGCCCGATCGTCAGCCGGTGAATCCTGGCTAGCAACCGCCGGTGACACCATTCAACCGGCGCGGGAGCGTCGGAATGTTGAATTATGAATTGTGAATTAGGAATCGGAGGTGACGGCCGGAAGCGGCCGCGCAGAACATGCCCTTGGGCTTCGAGTCTGAGAACAGTCCCTTGAACCTCCTGCTCGGAAAGATGCAGGGTCTTCGACAGTTCCATGGCAGTCGTGGGCCCGATACTTTCCATCCAGCCTAAGACCACCCGGTCCAACAGTGCTTCACGTTCCGGGGATTCGACCGGCTCCACGTGGACATGTTCCGGATCGATTCGGTCATTGGGAAACAGCGTCAGAACGGAGTGACGATACTCCGCGGCCGCCCAGCCCAATCGCGTTTCTCCACGCCAGACCGTCACCAACCGTCCCGCGGCTGCCAATGGGGGGACCCAGAGCTCCCAATCGGGCATGCGCTCGCAGGGCACCCACACCAACGACAGGAGTGCATCGTGCAATTCCTCCGCATCGCGCACCACCGGCCAAGATTCTTCGATAACTTGGTCGATCGCCGATTGATCCAACGCGCCCATCTGGCCCGCCAATTCAGGCGGCAAGGTGCGACGCATTTCAACGGCCCGCGCCCGGCGTTCTTCAAGCGGCGCATCGTCGAGAAACGCATAGGGATTGGCGTTCAAAATTTCATGACAGAAGGCGGAGGGCAACGGCGTATCGACGGCCACACAGGTGATGGCGCCGCCTTCAATCTTTTCCAGCACGGTGATGAGCCCGTCGAGATCCATCGCCTCGGTCAGACAATCCCGAATCGTCTCCTGCGCCAGGGGATGGTCTGGAATCTGGCGTTCCGTCCGCTCTCCCTGAAAATTGTCCTGGCAGGCGAGCGCGTCCGGAAAGACGGCAGCCAGCAAGTCTTCGGCCCGCATGCGCTGAATCTGCGGAGGCACTCGTTTGCCGCTGACAAACCGTAACAAGGCCAAGGCTCGCGTGGCGTTCCAGCGCCAGCGGGTCATGAACATCGGCGCCTGCAGCACCGCTTGTGTCAGCACCTCTCGCAGGGTCTTGGCGTTCAAGAAGGCGAAGACCGTATCCAGTGGGAAGCTGTGCCGTTCACCCAACGACAACACAATGCCCTCGTCCGTCGCCGCCGCCTGCAACTCAAAATCGAAGGTCACACAAAACCGCTTCCGCAAGGCCAGCCCCCAGGCCCGGTTCACCCGCCCGCCGAATGGCGCATGGATGACGAGTTGCATCCCGCCGCTTTCATCGAAGAACCGCTCCGCCACGATCGTTTCCTGAGTCGGGACGGTTCCCAAGACCGCCTTGCCCGCCAGCACATATTCAACGGCCTGTTGCGCGCCGCGTTGGTCGAGAGCACATTCCTGTCTCAGCCACTGCACCGGCGGAGCGTAGGGCGTCAGGGATGATGGATCGGCATCGAGTCGGCGATCGATATCAGCCTTGAGGCGAGCGACTTCCGCGGACAGATCCGCCGTGCGGGAAGGTCCTTCCCCGCGCCAAAACGGAATGGTCGGCGGAGCCCCCTGCGCATCCTCGACTCGCATCTTGCCGGTTTCGACACCCCTGATCCGCCAGGAGGTATTGCCTAACAGAATAATGTCTCCCGCCAGACTCTCGACGGCAAAATCCTCATCCACCGACCCCACAACCGTCCCGTCTGGCTCCGCAATCACCACATAGTTCGCCGTGTCTGGAATGGCTCCGCCGGAGGTGATGGCCGCCAATCGGGCCCCTCGACGGCCTCGGATGTGATGGTTGATGCGATCATGGTGGAGATAGGCTCGCCCCCGACCTCGGCTGGTGACGAACCCCTCCGCGAGCATCTTCAGCACGGCGTCGAACGTCGAGCGAGTCAGGCCACGATACGGCATGGCCCTGCGACACAGGTCATACAACTCCGCCTCATCCCATGGTTGAGTGGCGGCCGCGGCCACGATCTGCTGAGACAACACATCCAGCGGTGCGGATGGCACCTCTATGCGGTCCAGCATTCCGGCTCTGATCGACCGGATCAATGCGGCGCATTCGATCAATTCATCTCGCGTGGTGGCGAAGAGTCTGCCTTTGGGGATGGCGTGAACCCAATGGCCGGCCCGGCCCAGGCGCTGGAGGCACGTCGCAATGGAGCGGGGCGACCCGATCTGGCAGGCGAGATCGACTGTCCCGACGTCGATGCCGAGTTCCAGTGATGCCGTGGCGACGACCACGCGCACGGACCCCTTTTTCAAACGATCTTCCGCCGACAGACGGATCTGCCGCGACAGGCTGCCGTGGTGCGCCGCTACCACCCCTTCCCCCAAGTGACGCAGCCGCTCCTCCAAATAATGCGAGACCCGCTCTGCCAACCGTCGCGTATTCACAAAAACAAGGGTGGATCGGTGGGCCTCGACCAGCGCTGCGAGCCGGTCGTACACATCGCTCCAGATGGCATTCGTGGCGACGGCTCCGAGTTCGTCCTTCGGCACCTCGACGGCGAGATCCATGTCGCGGCGATGACCGACATCGATCACTTGAGGCAATGCGCGCTGTCCCACCAGAAACTCCGCCACGGTCTCAATGGGCCGCTGCGTTGCGGACAGCCCGATTCGTTGCACTGCGCAGCCGGTGAGGGCCGCCACTCGTTCCAGCGACAACGCCAGATGCGCCCCGCGCTTGTTCGGGGCGACGGCATGAATTTCATCCACGACGACCGTGCGCACCGTCTTCAACATCGCGCGACTTTTTTCCGCCGTCAGGAGGATAAAGAGCGACTCGGGTGTCGTGATGAGAATATGGGGCGGACGCCGGAGCATCTGCTGCCGCTCAATCATGGGCGTGTCGCCGGTACGCACGACGACCCGCAGCTCGGGCAACAACATGCCGGCCGTCAGGGCAGCCTGGCCGATCTCGGTGAGCGGCTGTTGCAGGTTTTTTTGAACGTCGTTGCTGAGCGCTTTCAGGGGCGAAACATACAGCACCTGGGTCTCATCCCGAAGATCACAGTTCACGGCCTGCTGAAACAGTCGGTCGATGCAGGAGAGAAAGGCGGCTAAGGTCTTGCCCGAACCCGTCGGCGCGGCGATCAGCACATCACGACCAGATTGAATGGCAGGCCATGCCTGCATCTGGACATCGGTCGCACAGGCGAATCGAGTCGCAAACCATTCGACGATGATGGGATGGAACGGCAGGGCGGACATCACACGGTCATCGTAGCACACCAGAAGAACACAAGGAACGTGCGCCCTCCCCCGAGGCACGCCTCGCCGAATCTCAACTCACATCGTCATCGGCGGTCACGGAAACGGCGTTCGTCACAAACCGCCTCGCGGCCTGCTTTCCAGAAACCTGTTCGCCAGAGAAGATGTCGGAAGACTTCGTCAAGCCACTACATCCCATAGCTCTTCAGAATATCGTAGGACAGACGGCATTCGCTGCAATAGTCGCATGAAAACTGTATCTGAGAAAGCGGCACGACATGCCGCGCAAGGTAGCTGGGAAAATCCACCCAGCCGGTCGCACCCCTCGCCGAAAACCCGTCGTCATGAACACGTCGGCACAATCCACACATCGGTATCACTCGGACCATCGTCGGTCTCCTCTTGCGTGAATCCGTCCCCTCACCACTGACCCAGTGGTCATTTTTTCTTCTTGTTTGCCGCCTTTTTTTGGATATGGTCAGGGCAGCACACCCGTTCGCCTCGCAGCACCCGCCCAAGATAGTGGCCAAGGTCGACCGTGCGCTGTTTTACCAGGTACCCCATGGCTCCCACCTCGAACGCCGCAGCGGCATAGGCGGGGTCTTCCTGGGACGAAAAAAACACCAATTTGGTGCTCGGCACCGTCTCTTGAAGCTGCCGGCCGACCGACAGCCCTTCGAGAAACGAAAGGGAAAAGTCCAAGATAACCAGGTCCGGATTGAGATTTTTCGCAGTCAGCACCAGCGCCTCGCCCTCGGTTTCGGAAGCGATCACCTCGAACTGCGGCTCCAAGAGGATCTCCAAAAAGGCCAGCATGGCCCGAGACGAATCACCGATCAGCACCCGTGGACGTGGCATGTGTTTTCCCATAATCCTACGAATCACTGCTTAGAAAAGGAGGCGTATCGTAGGCAAGTGAAGGAAAAACCACACGCGTAACAACGCGAGGCGAGAGGCCTAAAACATACCTGATCCTAGACTGGTACGAGGGGGCACCTGGGCGGGTCGAGAATGCCGGCCGGTTCAGGAGAGCCGTTACGATTGGCCGGTCAACCCCTGCGCCAGTGCATATTTCACGAGTTCGACCGTGGTGTGCAGGTTGAGTTGTTCCATGATTTGCCCTTTGTGAAACTCGACCGTGCGCGGGGAAATCTTGAGCGTGCCGGCGATATCCTTCACCGTATGGCCTTCGGCCAGGAGCTGAAGCACCTCGCGCTGGCGGGTCGTGAGCTCTGGCCCCGACGGCGCCCCGCCATCGATCCCGCGCAACATGCCTTCGACCACTTCCTTGGTGACCAGAGGAGTAACGTAGAAATTGCCGCTTCGCACGGCGCGCATCGCCTGCCCCAATTCTTCGCCCACGCAGCGCTTGAGCAGATAGGCGGAGGCGCCGGCCTCGAACGCCGCCCGCACATAAGCCGGATCGGCATGCATCGTGATAAAGACGACCTTCACTTGGGGGTACTTGACCTTCAACACCCGGGCCGCGTCGATCCCGTTCAGGACCGGCATGGAAATATCGAGAATCACGATGTCCGGTTTCAACTGCGGGATGGCCTCCAGCAGGGCACGCCCGTCCCCAACGGTTCCGACCAACTCACATTGCTCATCGAGCAGCCGCCGAAACCCCTCCAGGACCAAGGTGTGATCATCTGCCAGCAGAACCCGCGGCAACGTCATGTCGCCACCCGCACCAACGGCACGTACATCGACACCGTCGTCCCCCTCCCGGGCATGGATTCCACCTCGCAGGACCCCTGCACCGCCAGCAGACGCTCCCGCATGTTCAGCAACCCCAATCCACCCTCGGTGCGGTTGATCGCCATCTGATCGAACCCCATTCCGTCATCACGCACCATTACGACAACTCCCTCTTCTTCAACCGTCACTTCCACCTCCACCCTCGTGGCCTTCGCATGGCGCGCAATATTCGAGAGGCACTCTTGGACGACTCGATACAAGGCCGTTGCGGCCGTCTTGCCGAGGGAATGATCGAGCGGCTGGTGAACGAACAGCGCCTTCACTCCGGACCGACTTGAAAAATCATCCAGCAAGCGCTGCAACGCCGCTTTCAACCCCAAGTCATCAAGGATGGACGGATGGAATCGATAGGCCATATACCGCACCTCATCTGAGAGTTCCTCCATCCCCTTCAACACATTGCGGACTCCCTCCTGGGCCTCGGTCGAGAGTGGGCCGAGCCGACGATCGACCCCCTGCAATTCCAGCATGAGCAACGCGAGACGTTGGTTCACATCGTCATGCAGGTCCTGCGCAATCCGTCGACGTTCCTCTTCCTGCGCCGTCAAAATCCGACCGGTCAGCGTGTGCAGCTGTTCTTCGTTTCGCTCCAGCGCCTGGCGGCTGGCGGCGAGATCCGCGGTGCGTTCTTCCACACGCTGTTCCAGTCGCTCACTGACTTCCTTCAGCAGCCATTCGGTGCGGCGGCGCTGATGCACGAAGGCGACCGGAGCCCAGACAGCGAACAGGCTGAGCAGGTGATTCCCCCATTCAAACCAGACGGGAAGACCCGGCACGCGCGGACTGAACGGGGCCGCAATAAAGGTGAGGAGGGAACAGACGGTCGCCGCCACGACGGGTAGCCGTCGATAGCTGCTGGCGGCGGAAAGAAACACCACAGCGCTGTACAAAACCGCATCCGCGATTCCAAGAGGCAGCAGGAGATCAAGAACAAAAAAGAGGCAGGCCAACCCGCCTGCCACTCCGACCATGAGGTTTTGCCGTCGACGCGAGAGGGCCTCGGCTGACCCGCTCACGTGCTCCTCAGTCGCTGTATGCCGTCCATCGAAAGGTGCCATCGGGGCGGGATTCTAGCATGCGTCTCGCCCCGGAGACTAGAACCAGGAAGGCACAAATCACGCGCGGCAAACCACGGGACGGTTCGGGTATGATGCGCCGATGACCACTCGTCGCCCCCTCGTTATTTTAGGATCCGGCTATACCGGGCAGAGTCTCTGCCGGCTGGCCGGACAACAGTCCCTGCCGTTCCAAGCCAGCAGCCGCCGGCCTGACGTCCACCTGACGTATGTCGAGCCGCACGCACGCCTTCGATTCGACCTGGCGGAGCCAACGACCTGGTCCGCGCTGCCACCGGACGCCGACCTGATCTGGACCTTTCCGGCCACGCCGCTTGAGCAGGTGCAGGCATTTGCCAAGCAATATTGCAGCCCCCCACGAAGGCTGGTGGTCCTGGGCAGCACGTCGGCTTATAACACGGGCGGTGATCAGGCGGAAGGACTTCCCCCCTGGATCGATGAGGCCAGCCCTATCAATACCAGCCTGCCCCGCGTCCAAGGCGAGGAATACTTGCGTACGCATCACGGAGCCATCATTCTGCGCGTGGCTGGTATCTATGGCCCGCAACGCAACCCGGTCGAGTGGATCAGGCAGGGCCGGGTCGGCCCGACGGACAAGTTCGTCAATCTGATCCATGTCGAAGATCTGGCACACCTCTGCCTGCTCGCGCTGCAAGCCGGGCACACCGGTGAGACCTACAATGTGAGTGATGGCCAGCCGCGTCGCTGGGCAGACATTTGCGCCGAGGTGTCCAGGAAATGGGGAATCGTCGGTCCGCGCCCCGCGGGCAATCGGGAACTAGGAAAGCGCATTTTGAGTCACAAGGTACTCGCCCAATTCGGCCATACGCTCCGCCATCCCGACCTCTACGCCGCACTCGCTGCGATTGAAAAAGTGACAGCCCTCAGGACTAGTCCGACCAGCCGGCTCACCTCTTGACCACACGAATATCGATAAGGGCTTGATAAAGGGTTTCCCCAACCACCCGCTGGCCTGCCGCCGTCCAATGTGTATCATCAGGGAAGTACGTGAGTGTTCCGGCTGCGGCAGCTTCCCGGAGCGGCCCGGTCAAGTCGATGAATGGGATCTCGGGGGAAATGGCGTGCAGCATGGGCTCGAATTCTTCAGGCAAATTACTCACGACCCAGCCCTGCATTTCAGGCGTGGAGGGCTCAAAATTCTTCAAGTCGTAATGTACGCGAGCACTGGTGGGCGCAAAGGCGACAATCAACCGGAATCCATGCTGCCGGGAGAGGCCATAGGCCTCCGTGAGGATAGTCCGCAGTCGCTGAAGCCGGTCACGATCATTGCCTTTCAAAGGACCGGGCTTTTCCCAGAAAAACAATTCACTGTGCTGCCCATCGGCAGTTTGAAAACGTCCCCGATATTGCAGATATGTCCGGTGGGGCGTACATCCCCGCATGACTTTGCTCGTCGCCACCAGAAGATTGCGAGTCAGCGATCGCGTCCACATCTCATCACGCCACGAGACAGCCTCAGGGAAGGTTTCAAGTGAATCATCATCGTCGCTCTCGAGCTGCAATAGGTCGTTCCCCTCGAAAAACACCCAGACGACCGTCTTCGGTTGCAGACCGACAGCATATCTCTTCAAGACCGTCAATTCCTGTTCCGGTCCATACCCATTGACGCCGAGATTGGCGACAGGAATTTGGAGCTTGGCGGCAAGGGTCGCCGTCAACAAATCGGAGCTCGCCAGCATGGAGGATTCGACATATGAATCCCCGACCACCGCGACATCGGCACGGTCCCTGTCCTCATCGTTTCGAAAACCATTGTGGTCATAACGAAGGTCGAACGAAGTGGGTGGATGGGCCGGTAAACAGAGCCCTTCTCCAATATTGCCGCGACGGACGACACCGCGCTCCCTGTAATGCGGCGCATGCCGGTAGACGAGTTGCGGGTCAGGGACATATCCAGGGCGGTCCCACCAGGTCCGTCCCGAGTTGCCCACCAGCGCTTGATAATTGACGATACCCAGCGCTCCCGGCAGCTCCACCAAGCCAAGGACCGCCGCGCCAACCAACGTCATAAGCACGAAGCGCGCTCGAATTTCTTTTCGCGGAAGGTCGGATACGAATACATAGAGCGCCCAGGCCAATAGATAGCTGGCCACCAAGTTGTCGATGAGATGTCCTGTACTGGTCACCCCCATTACCCACAACTCGGCATATCCGCACAGAAAAATAACCAGCGTGATAAGCGCTGCTTTGTCCTTCAGCAATGGCAAACCTCCTCCGCGGTGCGTCACATCATCGAGGGGTCACTAGTACACCGCTCGCATAACGAGACCATTCCCTACGAGCAGCGGACGGCCCTCTGCTGCCGGATACCGAATGCCGGCGAATCATCGAATTCATCAGATCAACGTGCGTTCTCTACCTTAACATCTGTCCAGCTGTACTGGACAGATAAATTATGTGACTTTTCGCATTTGACCTGACAGTGGAGAAATTCCTAGGGCTCTTCCGCCGGCTTGGCACCTCTGTGGCGCCTGATCAGGTGGAGGGGAATGGCGCCAGCGCAAGCCCCACGCTGCTTGAGACTCGCCGGGAAACATGGTACACAGGTAAACGGGGCGTTCAGAGCGTGCGCTATACTGCGGGTTCCCGATCGCGAGTGATCTCAATGAACATCGTGCCGAAGAAATCTTCCCGAGCCCCCAAGCCCTCCCCAGCCAAAGCTGAAGTGCACGTCGGGGATATCGTTCGTCATCTACGAAAAACGCGCCACCTCTCTGTGCGGATGCTCGCCGACAAATGCGGCTTCTCCCCCAGCTTCATTTCGCAAGTCGAGCTGCGCCAGGCTTCGCCCTCAATCGCCTCCACCGAACGGATCGCCTCCGCGCTGGGCGTCACCCTGGGAGAATTCTTTCGGGCCGTGGATCCGCCCTTGCCGGCCATTATCCGCTCCAACGCACGATCGGTCGTCCAGAGCGAATGGTCCCGTGCAAAAATTGAAGCACTCGGGCCGTTCAATAAAGACGGTCAGTTGGAACCGATGGTCATTACCATCCAACCGGGCGGAAGGAGCGGGCATAAACCCTACGTGCGGCAAGCAGAACAATTGGCGGTGGTCCTCAAGGGGACCGTCGAATTGACGCTCGAGGAAGAGGTCCACGACCTCAAGCGAGGCGATGCCGCCGGCATTCCCGCAGGTAACCGCCACTGCTGGCGGAACACGAGCCGGAGACCGGCCCAAATTCTCATCGTCACCGCCCACCGAGCCCTGTAACTCACCGTCGCAGAGTCGATGTCAGTCGGCGCGCTCGTGCCACCGATCCGTGCGGGTACAGGGCAACCGCGCAGGCTGTTCGAGTGGGAATGACGATGAGGCACGGTCCGAGCCGAAGAGCGGTTTGACCGGCAGAGCGAGAACGCCCCGGAACGCAGGATTGAAGGACGCTCGTCAGGTTCGCAAAAGAGCCATGACGCTCAGACAGACAAGCAGGTTGTTGATGGCGTGGCCGATCATCCCCGGCCATAGGCTGCCGGTCCGTTCATAGGCCCAGGCCCAAATCAGACCACTCCAAAAGACGCTGAGGAAGCCGATCAACCCATACCCATGTGCGAGGGCAAACAGCGCCGCGCTTAGCATGGCAGCAGGCCACCACTGAAAGCGCCGTCGGAGCACGCCGAACAGCAGCCCGCGAAACGCCAGTTCTTCGAAGACCGGCGCAAAGAGCACATATTCCATCAGGCTGACAGCGAGGGTCGGCGGCGCCCCCCATACGAGATCGGCATCGAACCACTCCGTCCAATGACTGACCAGATTCAACGGTTCGGCGATCCGGCCCATCACCCACTCGCCCACGAGTCCGCCCGCCACAACCGCTAGAACCGCGAGTCCCAATTGTCCCAGGTGGCGTGGTTCGATGCGCAACCCAAACCCTCCCCAGAATGTCTGTCGCTGCGGCCGAAGCAAGTGATAGTAGGCCAGGGCCAACAGGGGGAGATTCGACAACGGCACGGCTAAGACCCGCAGCGAGGGATAATCGATGGCGGCATAGAGAAACGCCACGGTCAGCAGGGCACCGACGGCACCGCCGCGCAGTAAGACGCCCGCTCCCAAGCGGCCTGCCCACAAGGGCGGAAGCTCGGCGGATCCCACACGAAACATCGCGGTGCGCTTCCCCCGCCATACCCAGCACACCAAAACCAGCAGGCCCACGACCATGAGCGCAAGTTCGAGGGCGGCAAAGGCCCGCGAGCGCCACAACAAGGCCGCCGCTCGTTGCTGAGAAGAGGCCTCGATCGTCGCCAGCAACGGCCGGTCGCCCGACCGTTCTGCGATACGAGTTGCGAGGCGGCTATAGAACCAACCAGAGATAGACTGCTCCGCGAGGTGGGCCTGCAGGTCAAAGGCATGGGCGGGGGACACATGGGGCTCTACATAGCCGGCCTGAAGAAATCTCGCAAAAAGCGGGTACGGTTCGCTCTGCCGTCCCCATCGCGAGACTTTCTGTTGGATATCCTGAAGGCGTCCCGCCTCACCCTCTAAGATCGCCAAGTGCAAATCAACGAAAGGATCGGGCGACTCTTCGGCCAGTTCACGATACCAATCGATAGCCTGTGCGCGATCGTTGGCATCGCTCCCCATCGTGACTTCATAGAGAAACTGTTCCCATACCGGCAGGGTCTTCAGCCCCTCCTCCAGATCCATTAAACGACCCACCATGTGACTGAGAGCCCGTTCGGCATCCGGCACACGATCGACGCGCGGCACATCGAACGACAACCAGGCGACCACGGCAATCGACGCACAGAGGACAACCGCGGACAACAGTGTGATCGCCCGTGAAAAACCAGGATTGTAGGGGTGCGGCGGCGGTGGCGCACCGACGACGGGGATCGGCGGCGCGGCCTCGTTCGATGTCGACAGGATTGGTTCGTACGCGTCCACAGAAACCTCGCGAGCGCCGGAGTATATACTATCGGCCTTTCGAGAGGCGAAACTGAATGACCGTTCTATGAGAAGCCCGCCGCAAAGGCCGAGTGACAATCCCATGGCCGAATCCCATCTTGTTTCGTTATACTAGCCCGCATGATTCATGACGGTTCGGCGCGAAATTGTGGAGTCGCGGCGCGAAGAATAATGAGCGTCACGCTTGCGGACGCCGCCGAGCCGGTGAGGCGGCCGTGTCTTGCGCGTGGAGCCGTGAGGAAGGGAGGCATCCTTGAACAGGATGTCGACCGACTGAGCGGCGAGCCCGCCCGCCGACAGGTGCGTCGCTCCCGCGCTTGCGAGGTCGAGCGCCATCCGATGGCTCTCGCGCGAGAGGAGGACACCTTAGCCGGCTCGCGGCTTTCAGGGCGCTTGTTCCCGATTGCAGCAGAAGCGCTCGTGAATCATGCGGGCTAGGCCCCGCCGGGCCGGCCGGTGACCTCCCATGACGACCACAGGCGATCAGCTCCGACGATGAGCACTGACTCCCAGTATCACGACTTCATCCCACCACACCGCCTGCTCATGGGCCCAGGCCCGAGCATGGTGCACCCCCGTGTGTTGCACGCGCTTTCGTTGCCGCTTCTCGGACACCTCGACCCTGTGTTCCTCGCCCTCATGAATGAGATCCAGGCCCTGCTCCGCGCGACGTTCCAGACTCATAACGAATTTACCATCGCCCTGTCCGGGACCGGATCTGCCGGTATGGAGGCCGTCATCGCGAACCTGATCGAGCCGGGGGATCGGGCAATCGTGGGCGTCAACGGCGTCTTCGGCTCCCGCCTGGCGACGATGGTCGAACGCGCCGGCGGCACCGCTCTGCGTATCGAGGTACCCTGGGGAACGACGATTCCTCTGGAGGTATTGCAAGACCGGCTCTCTCGCTCAGCCCCGGTCAAGGCGGTGGTCTTGGTCCATGCCGAAACATCGACCGGCGCCTGGCAACCGCTGCACGAAGTGGGGGCCCTGTGCCGTAACCATGCTGCGTTATTTATTGTCGATGCCGTCACCTCGCTTGGAGGCGTCCCGGTAGAGGTCGATGCTTGGGGGATCGATGCCTGTTATAGCGGCACTCAAAAGTGCTTGAGCTGTCCTCCCGGACTCGCCCCGCTCACCCTGAGCTCGCGAGCCGTCCACTCCATCCAACAGCGACAGACCCCATGTCACAGTTGGTATCTCGATCTCTCCCTGATCGCCGAGTATTGGGCCGATCGGACCCGTGCCTATCACCATACGGCCCCGATCTCCATGCTCTACGGACTCCGGGAAGCCTTGCGGCTGGTGCACGAAGAGGGGCTTGCGGCTCGCATCGCTCGCCATCAGCTGAATAGCGACGCATTGATGGCCGGACTCCAGACACTGGACCTGATGCCCCTTCCTCCCGCCGGCCATCGACTCCCGATGCTCAACTGTGTCACGCTACCCGATCGGATCGACGACGCGATGGTCAGAACAGAACTCCTGAACGAGTACGACATTGAAATCGGCGGCGGGCTGGGGCCCTTGCGCGGACGAGTGTGGCGCATCGGCCTCATGGGCGAATCCTGTCAACAAGCGCATGTCCTGACGTTGGTCAATGCATTGGAAGAGATCTTTGCCCGCCACGGGTGGCTCAGGCATCCCGGGCGCGCGGTGCAAGCAGTAGTGGAAACCTATACCGACTCACAGCGGTCGGCGAGGAGGAGCGCATGAGTCGAAGCGGATTATGGATCGTGGCAGCAGGGGTCGCGGGCTTCGTCGCCGCCGTCACCTACTGGGTCATTGCCCTCGCGGTGGCAGAATCGCACAAGGCGGATATGGTGGCACCCGAACGTGTCACCGGTTTCATTCAAGCCGTGATCGATGCGAATCGCGCCAACTACACACAGAACGTCGTGGACAAGTTGCACAACCAAGGAGTGGTCGAAGCGCTCGAACATTGGAAAGAGGAAAAAGGCCTTCCCCTGCCGGCCCAATTCCTGCTCGAATCCGGGCGCCTGGTCGCGCAAAAAGATCTGAAACTCAGTTTCCGGCTCGCCAGCCTCACGCCGATTTACGTGTGGAACGGACCCAACAGTGACTTCGAACGGCGCGGATTGGAGGCGGTCATGAAGGTCCCCGATAAACCCTTTACCGGTTTCTATCAACAGGCCGGTGTCCGTTATTTCCAAGGCATCTACGCCGATCGGGCGGTGTCCGAGAGCTGCGTCTCCTGTCACAATGCCCACGTCAACAGCCCACGTCGTGACTATAAGTTCAATGACATTATGGGGGGCATCATCGTCACCATTCCCATCACTGAAACGCCATGACCATCGCCATCCGCCAG
Organism: Nitrospira sp.; assembly: GCA_023248215.1. Lineage (GTDB taxonomy): Bacteria > Nitrospirota > Nitrospiria > Nitrospirales > Nitrospiraceae > Nitrospira_A. The sequence goes on along the minus strand of JAHFEW010000035.1, from coordinate 23,772 downwards.
ATTCGAATCCTGGACGGCCTCGGCCACCGTCTTGAGGGAGGCACCCTCGTCATCGACGGCACCCGCATCGTGGCAGTCGGGCCGGATCGGGACATCCGTCTCCCCAAAGGAACCCAACGGATTGATGGCCGAGGACTGACCGTCCTTCCCGGTCTCATCGATTGTCACGTCCACTTGTGTTTGGGAGCGGAAGCGGATGTCGTCGCCGCTGTGGAACGAGACTCCTCGGCCATCACGCTGCTGAAAGCCGCCGAGTTGGCGCGCCGCACCCTCCATGCCGGATTTACGACTGTCCGAGACGTGGGCTTTCGCGACCATGCTGTCTTTGCGCTCAAACAGGCCATCGAGTCCGGCATGACTCCCGGGCCCCGCATTCTTGCCGCAGGCCTTGCGATCTGCATGCCGGGTGGTCATGCCCGCTTCATCGGGCGCGAAGCGGCTGGTGTCGAAGCCGTTCGGTCGGCGGTGCGGGATCAACTCGCCGCAGGCGCCGAGGTCATCAAGCTCATCGCCTCCGGAGGCGTGCTCACCCCCGGCACGTCACCGGACGACGCCCAGATGACCGTCGAAGAACTGACGGCCGCCGTTGAAGTCGCCGTGGCTCATGGTCGGCATGTGGCGGCCCATGCCCATGGAGCCACCGGGATGAAGAACGCGCTGCGTGCCGGCGTCCATTCCATCGAACATGCCACACTCATGGACGACGACGCGGCCGAGATGATGACCCAACGCGGCGTCTTCATGGTGCCCACACTATCCGCTCTCGCCACCACCGCGGCTTGCCCGGCCGGTTGCGGCATTCCCGACAGCGCCCGCACCAAAGCCAGAAATATGGTGAAGCAGCATGAAAAGAGTTTCCGCGCAGCCGTGCGACGGGGTGTCCCCATTGCACTCGGCACGGATGCGGGGACCCCGTTTAACCATCACGGGGAGAACGCGCAGGAATTGGAACGGATGGTCGCGTTGGGGATGGCTCCGATGGAGGCGATCATGACAAGCACCTCCGCCGCTGCGCGCTTGCTAGGTCTCGACCAGGACCTCGGGACCATTACGGCGGGGAAACAGGCCGACTTGTTGTTCGTGGAAGGGAATCCGCTCAGGAATATCGGAGTGCTGCTGAAAAAGGATCGGATCGCGGGAGTGATGCAACGCGGGCGATTCGTGGCAGGACCCCTCGCACGCACGTGAGGCGTGAAGGGTGAGCGGACTTCTCATCGACGTGGTCGCACCTCACGCCTAACGCTTCACCCCTTACCGATCAGCGCCGTTCGTACAACAGCTCCAATGCGGCGATGAAGCCTTTGATCCGGCCCTTTCGAAACACCTCCTCCAGCTGCCCCCGAAGCGCACGAATGCCGCCCTCGTCACCTCGCGCCACGACAGCCTGCGACACCATCATCTGAAGCGCCACTTCGAGGAGACGCTGTTTGCGCTTCTCCATCTCAGGTGTGACGAATTCGTCCATCACCTCCGCCGCGCGCGCCTCCACAATGGGGACCTTGAACGAGTCGTACCCTTGCTGTGCGACCGTACGTTCGCGAACCATGGCGAGTTCCGCTTTCACCCGTGGCAGCATCTTCATCAGGACGGCGAAGACTTCCTTGCGCCCTTCATCGAAGAGCTTCTTCTCCATTTCATCGAGGATGAAGGACGGATCCACCGCCTCGTTCCGCGGCTCCTCGCCCCAATGCAACCGATCATAGGTTCGCCGGCTCTCGGGATCGCCCAAGATCTCATAGGCAGAGTTGATCTCACGGATTTTTTCTTCGGCCTTGGTGTTGTTCGGATTGCGGTCGGGATGATGCTGGAAGACGAGCTTCCGGTAGGCTTTTTTGATGTCGTCGTCGGTGACGTCGCGCGAGACACCGAGGACACGATAGTAATCCACCCGAGGCATGTTGGAGGCGACTATACCATGTCCGCTTCGTCACGTTCACCTTGACAGCGTACTTTCTCCACCGTAGCCTGGCGCGGCATTGACCGGTTCGCACGGAGAGGAGATCAGCGTGACTTGGACCCAGGGGGTGACGAGATATCAATGGTTGGTCTTGTTCGTCGCTTGGCTCGGCTGGGTATTCGACGCCATGGACGCGACCATCTATGCGATCGTCCTCCATCCTGCCCTGCATGACTTACTGCAAGCGGGTGCCTCCGGCGGCACCGTCACCTCCGAACAGATCGGCTGGTACGGCGGCATCGTGTTTTCCATTTTCCTAATCGGTTGGGCCATCGGCGGCATCTGCTTCGGCATGGCCGCCGATTACTTCGGCCGCACCAAAACCCTGATTGCGACCATTCTGATTTATGCAATCTTCACAGGGTTCGCCGCGCTGGCGCAAGAATGGTGGCATCTCGCAATTTACCGCTTCCTTACCGCACTCGGGATCGGCGGAGAATGGGCTGCGGGTGCGGCGATCGTGGCAGAAACCTGGCCGGAGGATAAACGCGCCAGGGCCGCGGGCATTTTACAATCGGCGTGGGCCGCCGGGTTTTTTCTTGCGGCGACCTTCAATCTCCTGCTGAAAGATTACGGCTGGCGAACCCTCTTTCTCGTGGGAGTCCTGCCGGCCTTCGTCGCCTTGCTCGTGCGTTGGTGGGTGAAGGAACCAGAACGATGGGTCCAGGCCCATGACCGTGCCAGAGGGGCGGCCAGCGTCGGCCTCAAACATCTGGCCGAGTTGTTCCAACCGTCATTGCGCCGCGGCACCCTGGTCGGATCGACCTTAGCCTTCGTGGCGGTGTTTGGACTCTGGGGTGCCACCAATTGGGCTCCGACCTTGGTCCGTGCCATGCCCGATCTCCAAGGACAGGACGCCGCCACGCTGGCGACGGATGTGAGTTACGCCATCATGGCGCTGAACGCAGGCGCCTTGTTCGGCTACCTGGGATTCGGGCCGCTCGCCGAACGATTCGGACGCCGGCCCGTCTTCGCGTTGATGTGTCTCGGCAGCCTGATCATGCTGCCGCTCATCTATTCGGTCCCGCGCAGCTACGCCGAGGTGCTGCTGCTGCTGCCGATTCTCGGTTTCTTCAACAACGGCATCTTCAGCGGCTTTCCAATTTACCTTCCCGAGCTCTATCCGACAAGGTTACGAGCGACCGGCGCCGGCTTCTGTTTCAATGCGGGCCGCGTGCTCGCCTCGGCGGCGCCCTTTGTCACCGGCTGGCTCGTCACCACACTCGGCTCCTTCAACAAGGCTGCCGGCACCATCGCGTTGATCTACATTTTGGGTTTGCTTGTGCTCCCCTTTGCGCCGGAAACCAAAGGAAAACCCTTACCCGAATGACAACCCGCGGTTCGATCACCGGACCAGCGCCGAGAAACCTGTGAACGTCATCCCACGCATCGTGCCGCTCAGTGAGCAGGGCCTCACCGTCGAGTTCGGCGAGACCATCGATCTCCAGACCAACAAGCTGGTCTTGGACTTTGCCGCCACGGTGGAACGGGCCACGATTCCCGGCGTCATGGAAGTGGTGCCGACTTACCGCTCTGCCACCATCTACTTCAACCCGCTGCTCACCGATGCAGCGGCTGTGACGGCACAATTGCGGTTGCTTCTGGCGACAGCATTCCCTGCGACAGATCCTGCGCACACCACCCACCACATTCCCGTCTGCTATGGGGGGGAATTGGGACCGGACCTGATCGACGTCGCCGAGCAAAGCGGGCTCACTCCCGCACAGGTCATCACCCTGCATGCTTCCGTGACCTATCACGTCTACATGTTGGGATTTAGCCCCGGATTTCCCTATCTGGGCATGGTGCCGGATCGCATCGTGGCCCCACGCTTACCGACGCCGCGCAAGCAGGTGGCCGCAGGATCGGTGGGCATCGCAGGGAGCCAAACAGGCATCTATCCGCAGGCAAGCCCAGGGGGCTGGCGTATCATTGGGCGGACGCCGGTCCACCTGTTCAGTCTCACCAGGCCCCAGCCCTTTCTGGTCGCCGCTGGAGACCAGGTACAGTTTATACCCATCGACATGGAGGAATTCCGGGACCTTTCTTCGGACCACACATGAATAACCCACGTTCCATCGACCTCAATTGCGATCTGGGAGAAGCCGCGACGCCGGAGCAGCTGGATGTGGAAGCTCGCCTGATGGCGTACGTGACGTCTGTGAATATCGCCTGCGGCGCCCATGCGGGTGATGCCACACTGATGCGCCGTACCGTGCAACTCGCTCAGCAGCATGATCTCGCCATCGGCGCGCACCCAGGGCTGCCGGATCGAGAGACGCGTGGCCGTCGCGAGCAGCCATTGTCCCACGGATTTGTGCAGGAAATGATCCTGTCACAGGTGGGTGAGTTGATGGCCATCTGTCAGGCCGAAGGCCTTCGACTCTCACATGTCAAACCGCACGGAGCGCTTTACAATATGGGCGCACGCGATCGCACGCTCGCCGACGCCATTGCCGCAGGTGTGGCGCAGATCGATCGGAGATTGATCCTGGTCGGATTAGCCGGGTCCGAACTCCTCGCCGCCGGAGAGGCACGGGGCCTGGCGGTCGCCGCCGAAGGATTTGCCGATCGGGCCTACCATACCGACGGCCGACTGGTTCCGCGCGATCAGGAGGGCGCCCTGATCCACGATGAATCGACGGTCGTCTCTCGGGCACACTCGCTGATCCACGATGGTACGATCCCGGCCATCGATGGCTCCTTACTTCACCTCCGCATCGACACCCTCTGTCTGCACGGCGACACTCCGGGCGCTGTGCGGCTGGCCCATGCGTTGCGAACCATGTTCGACGATGGAAGGATTTCCGTTGTACGGTTGGACCATGCCGCCTGACCAGCCGCCCATCCATGTCCTGCGCCCCGGCCTGTTCACCACAATCCAGGATTTGGGGCGCTACGGCTATCAGCGCTTCGGCGTCTCGGTCAGCGGCGCGATGGATCGCTGGGCCCTCGTGGTCGGGAATCGTTTGCTCGGCAACCCTGATCAGGCCGCTGGATTAGAAATCACAATCCAAGGGCCGGAACTGTTATTCGAACAGGCGTTGTCCCTTGCCATCACCGGCGCAGACCTTTCCCCAACCAGCAACGGTCGCTCGCTCCCCATGTGGACCGTGATCCCCATGCCGGCAGGAAGCCGGTTGCAGTTCGGCATGCGACGACAGGGCGCCCGCGCCTATATCACCATCGCGGGAGGAATCGATGGCCCGCTGATCCTGGGCAGCCGATCGACCCACGTCTACAGTGGATGGGGAAGTCTCGCAGGCCGCGCACTTAAAAAGGGAGACCAACTTGGGGTAGGATTGGGAGGAACCATGAGCGCACAGTACGTAGGCCGTGCGCTTCCGGCGTCGCATCGCCCACAATATCGCACCTCACCGACGGTGCGAGTCGTGCCCGGCCCGCAAGCCGATCGTTTCACCGAAAACGCGTTGCAGGTCCTCGTCGGGAGTCCCTACCGGGTGACCTCCGAATCCGACCGGATGGGCTATCGCTTACGTGGGGCAGATCTGATACACCGAACCTCGGCCGATATCGTTTCCGATGCCGTGACTTTCGGCACCATTCAGGTACCGGCCGATCGACAACCGATTTTACTCATGGCAGACTGTCAGACAACCGGTGGGTATGCAACACTCGCGACGATGATCGCCGCCGACCGCTCTCTGGCGGCACAGTTGTCCCCGGGAGACAGCCTTTCGTTCGTGGTGATTACTCCAGACAAGGCCTCTGATCTGTTTCGGTCGACCCACGCTGAACTGGATCGCCTGTTGCCGCCGCGCAGCGTCTCTGACTCCAGGGCGTTTCTCTAGGAAGAGCGATCATCTTCATTTTGTTGAGTCCTTGACAATGCACTGAAGCGATCTATTATTATTCGTATGGACACGATGATCGCTCCTCGACAGATTACCCACGATGAGAAAAAGGCGGCCGAAGCCGCTTTCGCTGGTCGCCCATTCAATCCAAAATGGTCGGATGCGGCTCGCATCGTCTATGACGGCATCCTCGCCGCGATGGGAAAAGAGGCTCGAACCGTCGAAATGAACGACGAACTCGAGCCAGTTGAGCCGCTGGCTTAACTCTTCGTAACGCGCGATTGCTCCGTTGCGGGACTTCACGTTGCCTACCCGCTTGTGGGTATGTCTGCAATCGGTTCCACCCATCTTCCCGCACGACCACGTTCCTGCTACACCCGTTCACATTGACCAAGGGACAGCACTGGTTGACCTGCAATGATTGGAATGCTGTCGCCCCGGATCTCTCCATAGCCCGGACCCGACGATTCAGCTACATCCCGCCCCCACCAGAACGAGACTCGGAATCCAGAGCCACGGCACCTCGGCAGAAAAACGGCTGCGCCCCTCGATGAGAGGAATTCCCGCCAGTGCAGCGGCAACACCACGACCGGATGGGATGAGAAGAAACAGCGCGTCTCGTCAAACGGCGCGAAGAAGGCGACGCCGAGGCCGCCATCCGTCAGCGCGTCACAGAGGTTGTGAGAAATCGTGGCAAGGGTGAAATACACCTAGCGGTGAGGCCATCCATACCCTCTCAGCGTCCGACGCCGCCCATGGCAGGTCCGTGGTATGGTTGCAGTCCCTCTCGTACGGGTAGTATGGTGAAAACAGGACAAAAACGACTTGCAGACGGATTGATCGCATGACACATAGAGGTCAGCACCAACGTCAGCTTGTCATCTACATGGCAATGGGGATAGTTACGCTCGCAATCGGTTGTACCACACTCACCTTTCATCCGGCGCCGGTTCTCCCAACGAAATCATCGCTCCCCTATACCGCGCAGGTGCGATTGACGGAACTTGCCGCCTATATGGTGGAACCAGGAGCGACGCTTCGGGCGGATCCTGATTTACAAAACACGGTGACGCAGGCCAAATCCGTTCCCAACATATCCGCGCAGGAGTGGGACAAGTCGATTGTCGACTATGTGACCGCTCGTCAGACCTTCCGCAAGGTCGTGCGTGACGGGCGGGCGGATGTGATTGTGGTGTTACGGATCTTTCTGTACATCGATCCCGGTCTCGGATTTAAGTTTAACCATACCTACATCGCGAAAGTCGACGCGGTCCTAAAAGACCCTCATAATGGGAGGGCCCTCGCGACCTATGCCGGTTTTGGCAAGGCATTCGGCGTCGTCTCCCGAGGCTCCAGGGAAGACGATGAAGGTCCGATCAACAAATCGGTCCAGGCGGCGCTGAACGATCTGTTCGGCAAGCTTGAGACCGATAAGCAGATACTCCCCTAGCCCGCACGGTCCTCCTCGACCAACCGCTTGACCAGTTCTCGCTCCTCTCTCTCGTCATTGACCTCTCCGTCCAGACGCGCCTCCATCAATCGACTCAAGATCGCGCGATACCGCGGCCCTGGTTTCAGTCCCAACGCCTTCAGGTCCTTGCCGGTCAAAGAGGGTTTTACATCCCGGTAGGTGGAGAGAAACATCGAGAGCTGTCGCTTCGCCGATTCCGATTTGTTCTTCGCCAACAAAAACACAAGCGTCTCGTCCGAGAGGCCGCTCAGCAACCGAACCGTTTCCGACGGTCGAAGGGGCATACGCAGGCTCAGTTGCCGGCAGACCTGATGGGTGAGAAAGCGGGCCGCGTTGACCGCGGTTCGTTCCTCTTCCGTAAAAGGGAATCGTGTGAGAACGTCGTCGACCGATTGATCCGGCAAGACCTCGACGAGCGCCATCGCATAGACCAGCCATCGGTTGATCGTCCGATCGAGACAGGAGAACCGGTACCAGTCCAACGCCTCTTCCAACTCGATCAAACGCCGGTCCAGGCGGCTGGACCATTCGAGCTTCGGATGGATGAATTGCAAGAGATCGAGGTCCGCCAGTCGGCGGACGGCATTCCGTGGCGCCCGCTCGGAAAACAAGAGCCGTAGCTCATCCAGCAACCGTTGGCCGGAGAGCCGATGGAACAACTCCATCTTCACCGCGCCCTTGATCAACGCCAGCGTCTCCTTGCTCAAACGAAAGCCGAACCGCAGTTCGAAACGAATCGCGCGAAAGACCCTGGTCGGATCCTCCACAAAGCTCAAACTATGGAGCACCCGGATGATACGTTCCTTGAGGTCGCGCTGGCCTCCGTAGAAGTCGATGAGTTGGCCGAAGGGACGGGGATTGAGCCGGACCGCCAACGTGTTAATGGTAAAATCACGGCGGTAGAGATCCTTCTTGATGGAGCTCTGCTCGACCGTCGGCAGGGCGGTCGGGTACTCGTAATATTCCGTGCGGGCCGTCGCCACGTCCAGCTTGAAGCCATCTGGAAAGAGCACCACCGCTGTTCCAAAACGCTCGTGAACCTTGACGCGGCCTTCCTTGTCCTTGGCCAAGGCGCGCGCGAACGCAATCCCATCGCCTTCTACCACCAGGTCAACGTCGAGGTTGTCGATGTTGAGCAGCAGGTCCCGTACAAACCCTCCGACGACGTAGGCTGAATAGCCGAGTCGCTCCGCCAATTCGCCTGCCGTCCGCAACAGGTGCAGCACGGTATGAGGCATCCGATCGCGCAACAGTCCGCCGACATCCCGCCGCCGCACGCCGCCCATGGATTCGAGCCCCATCAACGATTTTGGCTTGGCACGAGCAGCCGCGAGCACATCGTCGTGGAGGCTGCGGAGCAAATCGGTCCGCGTGATGACCCCCACCGTTTTTTCGCCGGACAGCACCGGCACGAAACGCTGATTCAGTTCGATCATCCGCGCTTCGATGTCATGAAAGGGCGTGTCCGGCTGTGCGCTGTACTGATCGCTCCTGGCGAGGTCCTCGATCCGGTGATCCCCTAATCGATGAAACAGAGCTTTCTGGACGATCTCCCGTGAAATGATTCCGACATACCGCTCCTTCTGATCGAGAACGGGCAACACGTTAACTCCATACGTCGTCATGGCCCGCTCCGCTTCAGAGACTGTCGCCTCCGCGGCAATCGATTTCACCGGCTTCGTCATGACATCGTGAGCCAATAAGGCGGGGCGATATCGCTGCGTCAAGAGAATTTTCAGTTGCTCCTGAACTTCGACCAACGTCCGGCCCTTCACACTGGCGGCTGCCGCCACGGCATGCCCGCCTCCGCCGAATTCGCGCGCAATCCACGCCACATCAATCTCAGGCCGCCGGCTCCGCCCGATAATTTCAACCTTTTCATCCAGCGAAATGGCGGCGATGACAGCGTCGAGACCCTGCAATTCCGCCAGTCGCTGAACCGCTTCAGCAAGGTCACCCCTGTAGCGATCATAGGTGCTTGCCGCGACGAGAATTTTTCGGCCCTCCAGATAGTAGATCTCGCCTGACTGCAGCAGGTCGTTCAGCAAGGCGATCAGATCGGGGTCCAGCGGATGTCGCAGGGTCTCAGCGACGAGGTTCAAATCGGCGCCCGCACGCAGCACAAAGGCTGCGGCGTCCAGATCCCGCGGGGTCGTCGACGGGTAGGCAAGCGATCCCGTTTCTTCGTACAGACCAAGCGCCAGAATCGTCGCTTCAGAGGACGTGATCGCCATGTGCTGCTCTTTCAGGCGCTCGACGAGAAGCGTGGTCGTGGCGCCGACCGCTTGCACGTGCCGCTGCGTGACCAGAGGCCATGGGGATGGACGCTGCTCCCCGTCAATCTCACCGGCTCCGTGGTGATCGAAGATATGTACTTCCACGTCCGCGCGTGAACTGAGCACCTTCAATGTGCCAAGACGCTCGGGCTCTTGGACATCCACCAGAATCAACCGTCGTACCTGTTCCAATACCACGTCCTTGAGGCGGCTGATGGTCACCTCATGTGTAGCAAGAAAATTCCGCACGGCCTCCTGCGCGCCGCCAGAAAATACGAGTACAGCTCCGGGATAGAGCTTCCGGGCGGCGACCATCGAGGCCAACCCGTCAAAGTCCGCGTTCAGATGCGTCGTGATCAGATCCATACCGGCATTCTAGCAGGATCGAACGGGCCGATTCAGTCTTACCCTCCGAAGAAATGAGGTAGCGCCGGGCTCGCGAGGACACCCTGACCATGCTGTCTCGCGGCCGGGGAACAGGTCCGGTTGCAGAAGCAACAATGCCGTCCACAATCTCGCTTGTGGACGGCACGTTGCAATTCGACAGAGAGAACGAACGCTATAGCCCGACTTTTTCGGGCCCGACCAGAGCATTCGCTCGACGGCAGGCCGTGGCGCTATGTTAGCAGTCTATTGCTGCTGGCGGTCGTGTTTTTGACGGGCGATATGGCGCGAGCTGCGATCCTGCGCGCGGCTGATCCGGGCCCGCTCTTTCTTGGTCACGACGCCATCGGACTTCACCTTGTCTTCCATCTTGTTGAGATGTTCCTGCTGATTGTTCAGACGATTGGCTTCCCGCTGATTCAGCTGACCGCTGGCAATCCCCTGATCGATCCGCTTCTCCTGATTGGCCTGACGCTGATCGATGACCGGCGTTTCCGCTTGGGCAAACGCCAATGACATAGCACAGACCGACAACAATGCTGCGCTCCAGATCACCTTCTGCATACATCCTCCTTTGGTTACCTCATGCTCCGCTGTTACCCGCTCCAACGTACAAGGGGTCGAGAGCGTTGACAACGAAATTGGCGGTTTGCTGAGGAGGGGCCGAGCTGGCGCCACTGCGCGGCAGGGCCCGAGGGAAGTGGCGGTCAGCGAATATCTTGAAAAAATCCCCGTGGAAGGTAGGGGAACTTGAATTCCACATGCAGGATGATGAGCAGCACGCGAACGAAACTCCGCCAGACACCCATCCTAAGGAACTTGCGGGCATCCGTCACAACCGGCGGAGACAGGAGCACCGGCGTCGTCACCCGCAGCAGCTTTTCACAAAATGCCACGTCTTCCAGGATGGGCTGATCGGGAAATCCGCCGAGCCGCTCAAACAAAGACTTCCGTACGAACAGCGCCTGATCGCCGTAAATAATACGGCTCCTGATACAGCGGAAATTGTCGAGCGACGAGATCATCCGGAGCCGCCAGTCTGATCCAGAAAATTGGTGACGAAACCCGCCGGCCAGGATCCCGAGATCCGACTCCAAGGCGTTGAGCCGGCTCAACGCCTGGACCGGCAGGACCGTATCAGCATGGAGGAACAGCAGCCACTCGCCCCGAGCCACCTTGGCGCCCGCATTCATCTGCGAGGCCCGTCCTTTCCGTGCGCTGATTAACGTGAGTCGACTGGGGATTGCACACTGGCGATCGAGCGGGAGTTGCCGGACAACCTCACACGTCCCGTCGCTGCTCTCTCCATCGACGACGATGACTTCATAGTCACCGGCTTGCTCAAGCAGCTGTCGCAAGGTGGTGGGGAGCGCGCGTTCTTCGTTATAAGCGGGAATGACGACGGAGATCATGCCGTCAACCAACTGGGAAGAAAGGTGCGGACATCCGCGGCCCAGGCAGAGGCATCCTCATCGATCGTCTCGAAGAGATCGCAGAGCGGCAGGACCATCGACTCAGTCAGTGCCAGGTAGTCTTGCGTGCGCCGGCGGAGCCCCTCCAGGCCTGTGGTCCCATCTGCCATCGCTCGCTCCAACAGGCGCCGCCCGAACTCATGATGGGCCTCCTCTTGATGCAGGAGCATCAGGCGCAGCCTGCGGAACGGCGCATGCCGCTTTTCCAGGCCGGTCTCAATACGAGTCAGAATCGCTTCCCCCAACCCTTCGAGAATCACCTGCTCGGCCAAGATACTTTCCAGCCAATCTCCTCGTTCAAGCGCCTCAGTAAGGAGTCGGCGATACTCTTCGAGGGCCGGCAGGAGCGGAGAATCACCCAGGTGGCGCGGAGCGAGCCACCCGATCGCTCCGCGAAAGATCGCGGCATGCATCGCTTCCTGCCGCGCCTGGGTCGTTAAAAACCGCTGTGTCTTGGAGTCCGGAGCCAGTGCCGCCTGGCTGTGGGCACAGGCATTCGCCATCCGTTCGCCATGTTCGAGAAAGGCCAGCAGCCGGGCGATCGGCACCCGTTCACCAGGCAATACCAGCATGCCATGCTCCTGTACAGCTAAGGTCGCGGTCCATTCAGGCTCCAATCGTAGTCGAGAAATTCCACGGTATAGTCGGCTGCGAACAGGTCCTGTTTCAACGATGTGTCCTGCACGTACTCCCTCACGAAATTCAGGACTGATCCGGAGCGGGCCTCGAAATCCTTCGCAAACCATTTGAAAATCATCGACAGAGAGGCCACTTTTTTCGACCGGTCAAACCGATTGCGTGAAGGATCATTGACGAACTCACTCGTGACCCGATTCAGTTGTTGATCAAGTTGCTGGCCCTCGTACGCCCACGACTGGAGTTTCGGACAGGATGCCGAGGCACAGACAATCGCGAAGTGCATCCGTGGTTCGTGGAACTGGGCGATAAGAATCTCGCGTTCCAAATTGTAAAGATTCACGGTCTGTCCACCAACCTGGTACTCACGCGCGATGAAGTACCGATACCGGCCGAACAGAGTCCCCGGCGAATAGTGGTCCAGGATGCCCTTCACCGCAAAGGCATTGTAGGCGTTGATCCACAAGGCCAGCCGGTTATCTCCAGACAATTGGTTCGGATCCACGCGATCCAGCAGAGCCAGATAAGACGTGAGGCGCCCCTGTCTCTGGATGGCCGGATAGTCAACCGCGCCGTCTCGAACATACGTGCGCAACAAGTCCTGCCATTCCTCGTGGGAGAACTGGCTGGGAGGAATAGGGTTCGACGGAGTGAATGAGGTTGGAACGGTCGTGCAACCAGTGGCCAGAAGGATGAGAAGGCCGATCAGAGTCTGACGCATCGTCGCTTTTTCCTAATCAGAACGACACCGGTGTTCGCCAGGCCGTCATCGGATGCCGCAGAATCGTCCCTACCATCCCCCCGTCGAACCGGTTGCACGTAGAATAATCGGAGCAGGTTTGAATCTCAGCTCGGTCGAAGCGACTGAGGATCTCCCGATAGGATGATTCAAGGAGATTCCCCACGGATGGGAAGGCCAAACAAGGCGCCACATTCCCTGACGCATCAATCGCGACACTGTACCGTCCCGCATCGCAGGGTTCAAGTCGTTGGCCTCGCAACCAGGTCACGTTATCGTTGGCAAATTGCCGGAAGTACCCGGCAGGGATCAGGCCCTCATGCAGCAGCCGTTCGAACACATGAACGGCCGCCGAGCGGTCGTACACCAATCCCGGATCCTCTTTTCCATAGAGACCCACCTTCCAGTGATAGGCTCCCACCACCGGAATAAAACCTCGCGGTCCGGCAAATCGCACAACCCCAGGCACCTCATCACGATTCACCTCGCTCACGATGCAGGTGAGAAATTTCGGGCCGGGATAGTCATCGAGCAAATCGAGTTCGGCCAAGACCTGCGGCAATTGATCTGCCCCTCGGATCTGACGATATCGAGCGTGATCAAGCGTGTCCAGGCTGATCGACAAGGGAAGGCGCAGCACGGCAAACCTCGCGACGAGGTCCTTCGTCAGCCTCGTTCCATTGGTGATCACACTCACGTGCAACCCGAGGGAAGTCAGATCCTCAACCACGTCGAGCAGGTCGGGACGCAGGAGCGGCTTTCCACCCTGGAGAAGGACAAACCGAATGCCTTCGGCATAGAGGCGTTCAAATACCGCTCGAATCTCCTCCCGGCTGAGTTCATACCGTCCTTGGTTTAGGGCAGATCGCAATAGCCGCAGGCTGAGTTGCACCGAAGGGTGACCTGGAAGGTGGCCAATACCGGCCGCCCTAACATGAGGTTTGGCTCGGTCGGAGATTACGGTGAGCAGATGTTTCGGCGTCATCGTGAATCCTGTGGTACCGGTGACCATATTTGAACGGGACTTGTCATTTTTCCCCACTCCCGGCGCTCCTGTTCAGCACAACGCAACGCAATCGGCACAAATCCGTGCAATCCCTCACTTTGCACCCCTCTTTTCCAGGCATACGGCTTGCTGAATGGTTCACCGACACTCAGCCGTATTCATTGCAAGGAGGATCGTTATGAACGTGCAAGCCCAGCCCTCAATGCTCACAATGGTAGCGGCCACCTTCGCTGCCGTCGCCTTGATCGTCGCCCCTGCATTGGCGAAAGAAAAGACGGGCAAGCAGTCGAAACATGCCACCACTACATCGGCAGCGGCAGCTTCCTCCCTGTTGGGCTCTGTTCCTGAACAGGCTCCTGCGCCAAAACCCGGCCAGCATGACTCCAAACCCGGAGTGGCCTGGAAAACAGTCGGCGGCACCATCAAGAATATCCAGGGGGAGACCTACGTGGTCGAAGACTTTGACGGTAACCAAATGAAGGTGCACGTCGGGCAGGGCACCAAACACCTGCGAGGCAACAAGAAGGTGGGCGACACTATTCGGGCTGAAATTACCCACGGTGGCTTCGCAAACTCAATTCAATAACCCGCTGACTCTGCGAACCCACATCAGTTCGTTGGTGTCTTGGAGGGGCCGGCCCTGCATAGGTCGGCTCCTCCGCCTTCTGCATCTCCAGCCTTCCAGCCTTTCCCTCACCTCGACGCCTGAGCAAAGACAATATCGCCGTAATAGGCAACGGCACGCTCCTTCGTGTTGTCCGTGTCGCTCATAATCGCGACACCATTGATCGCAGGCGGTTCCTCTCCGAAGGCCAGCTTATAGTCTTCATAGACATTGCGCTCTTCTTCAATCCAGGAGCCGATTCGCTGCGCTCCGCTCTGCACCACAATCATCTTGGCAAAATCAGTGAACGCATTATCCACGATCGCGCCGATCGGACTCTTGCCATCCCAAATATAGTTGAGGGCGCCGATGGGAATCTCTCCGAAAAGCGCCTGTCCGGCTTTGTACTTGAGTTTTCTTCCCAACCCCACCTTGTCCGGTTCATAGGCGAACGTAATGTAGAGCCGTGCGGGATAGTCGTCGCCGTCCTTGCGGTTCACGTTGCTCTTCTGTAGCAAATTCTCCACTTTCCACCGCCAGCGCACGATCGGGTATTCATGCGGATCGATCTTCACCTCTTTGGTCAGGCCTGAGGCGGACGCCTCGCTGATGGCTTTTACTACGACCGTTGAGCCGTCTTTCACCACCTCATATTGTGTGTGCCGTTCGACCTTTTTGAAGGTCAGCGGCTTCCACCCGTCCGGCAACGTGCTGCCCTCGGTCGCGGCCGAGAACTTTCCGACCTCCAGCAGCGCAGGTCCTTGCGCCAGGCCGACCGCCGCGGTCCCCAACAGCAGCGTGAGCAGGACAGGCCATGTGCGCAACATATAGCCCCTTACCGTCTCAACCAGGCAAAGAGCCTGGTCAGCATCGTTTTGGTCCGTGCAGTGAAGTGCGCCTTGCGCCAGAGATTGACGACCTTCTTGTTGACTTCGGCTTGGGTGGGATAGGGATGGATGGTAGCCGCGATTGTTTTGACCCCGGCGCCGGATTTCATCAAGACGGAGAACTCATTGATCATGTCACCGGCGTGTGAGGCTACAATGGTGGCCCCGAGGATCTTGTCCGTCCCTTTCTGAATGTGGACGCGGGCAAATCCCTCCTCCTCACCGTCAAGGATGGCCCGGTCCACTTCATTCAACATGTAGGTGTAGGTCTCCACCTCAAGCCCCTTCTTCCTCGCATCCGCCTCGTAAAGACCGACATGGGCGATTTCCGGTTCGGTGAATGTACACCAGGGCATGATCAAGGATTCCATGCTGGCATACCCCAGTCCGAAGGGATGCGGAAAGAGCACATTTTGAATGACAATCTGCGCCATCGCATCCGCAGCGTGTGTGAATTTGTATCGCGAACAAATGTCGCCTGCGGCATAGATGCGCGGGTTGGTCGTTTGGAGCCGGTGATTTACTTTGACGCCGGATTTGTCATATTCAACCCCGACGGCCTCCAGGCTAAGCCCTTGGACGTTCGGTGTCCGTCCGACGCCCACCAGAATTTCGTCGACGGTCACGTCGTATTGCTGCCCATGCGAATCAACAGAGAGCCGCTTGCCACCGGCCGTTTTCGTGACCGTCAAATCCTTCCCGCAGCAGAGCAAGGTGACACCATCGCGGCCCATGGACTGCTGGACAATCTCGGCCGCATCCCGATCTTCGTTGGGCATGATGCCGTGCATCGCCTCAATCAAATACACCTGGCTGCCGAAGCGGGCGAACGCCTGCGCCAACTCGCAGCCGATCGGTCCCGCACCGATGACAGCGATACGAGCCGGCCGTTCCGTCAAAGAAAACACTGTTTCGTTCGTGAGATAACCGGCTTCTTCTAGCCCTGGGGTGGCGGGAGCAGCGGCCCTGGCGCCTGTACAGATCGCAGCCTTCACGAAAGTCAGCGTCCGATCCCCAGCGGGTCCCTCCACCAGTACGGTATCCAGTCCGGCGAATTGTGCTTGGCCGATATAGACATCGACACCCAGGGATTTGTACCGATGGACTGAATCGTTATGGCTGATCCTGGCTCGCAGCTGTCTCATGCGAGCCATCGCCGCACCGAAGTCATATTTCACCCCCGGCGGGATGTGCAGACCGAACTCCTCGGCATGCCGAATCTCTGCCCACGCGTTGGCCGCACGAATGAGCCCCTTGGACGGAACGCAACCCACATTCAGGCAGTCTCCTCCCATCAGATGACGTTCAATAAGGGCCACCTTCGCACCCACGCCGGCCGCAATCACCGCCGTGACCAACCCTGCGGTGCCTGCCCCGATCACCACGATGTTGTAGCGACCGCTAGGCTCGGGATTCACCCAATTGGACGGATGCACGTTTTCAACCAACTTCTGGTTGTGCTCGTCATTCGGCAAAACCAAGCTCTCTCCCTCGGCATTCATCGGGGACGGGTGATTCCTGTGTTGAGTAGGCATTGTGGCCGCCTTTTCATATGTCAATTTCGATCTTCGTTAGGGATCAGCGCGCTGTTCAGACCGACCTGCCGGCGAATTTCTTATAGAGGATGGGCACCAGCGCCAAGAGCCCCAAAAGCGTAAACGCCATCAACACATTGGGCGAAGCGATTTCCTTGAGCGAGTTGATCGTACCGAGTTGGCGGCCCGCAAAGGCGAAGACGAAACTACCGGGAATGATCCCCAAAGATGTTGCCGCCATGTAGGTTCCGACTCTGACTCGGGTCAGGCCCGACACCATATTGACCAGAAAGAACGGGAACAGCGGAATCAGGCGCAAGGTCATGAGGTAGCTGAACGCGTTCTTGGCAAAACCTTCCTGAATGGGACCCAGCCGATTCCCAAATTTCTGCTCGACCCAATCCCTGAGAAGATACCGAGCCACCAGAAACGCCAATGTAGCCCCTACGGTCGCGCCAACATTCACATACAGAGTCCCCAGCACACTGCCGAATAGAAATCCTCCGGCCAGCGTCATGATCGCCCCGCCAGGCAATGACAGCCCGACGACCGTGCAGTAGGCGACTACAAAAATAGCCACCGCAGCTGAATAGTTGGCTTCCGTGAATGCGAGCAGATGATCCCGATTGGACTTCAGCCCATCGAGTGATAAGTAGCGGCCGAGGTCGAAATAGAAAAAAGCGGCGACTCCGAGACCGACTGACAGCCCCAACAACAGTTTGCCGAAGCCGCCATTTTTCTGAGATGTGGCCGATTCTATGGAAGTGGTCATTGCATCCTGGATCGGTATCATGTTGTCTCCTCACTTATGTGTCAATCTCTCACTCACCCGAAGCGACCGTACCCATTGGTCGAAAGAGGGACACAGAGCTTACAGAAAGAGGTGACTGTTTGCATCATGGAGGAATGAAAAGATCCGCCATATTCCTACCCACTCTAGCCGTCAGCAGGACTCACCCGGCGCCTCTGTTTCCGACCATTCCCGGCCGCGCGGCTCAAGAACGCTGCCCGTCCCTCCGAAAGATCTATTGAAGCTTGGGCATGAGGGGAGGTAATCTGTCAATGGACGCATTTATCGAACTTCTGGACGTTGCTATGCTAATAGAAATGGTTCCACACCAGGTCCAAGCCTCACAGGCGATGTGCGACACCACCTCCCATGTATGGATGCGACCCTGTCCCCAATGCTCTTTCCGCCTGAGGAAGAAATCACCCGAAGAATCATGGCGTTGCGGATGCGGTTGGCACACTGATTGAAGTGGTACAATTAGACCATGGGGGGTGAAGTCATGGGGCCTCTCTCGATGCACGATATGAAGGGTGGATTTTTCCTCATTGCAAGCTTTCTTCTGTTGGCGACGATCTGCGCCATCGCGGCGTTGGGTACGTTGATGCGCCCGCAGCGCTGGTGCGAACGAGAGACCAGACTTCACGTCTGATCTAACCCGCGCCGACAGAACCACGGGCCTGCGGGTGCCAGGGTGTAGCTTCCCCGCCTTCATCCCATTTCTAAAATCAGCGATTCTCGCCCCCAACCCCTCCAAGATTTTGTTCAATCCGCTCCAAGCCCACAAGAGATAGGCCTCAGCATATTATTGAGGGGACCTTCCCCAGGTCGCAAGACGCACCCATCTATTGCATCGGCCTTGTAAGATCCTGGCATCTTGTCCTACTCTGTCTTCAGGGAGGCCGGGCATGGATCAAAATGATCGTTTAATAAAGACCAAGGAAAACTGGGCGAAGGCTCGACGCGGTGGGGAAGAACGCGAGGTATTCTACGAGGGAGACGACCGGCTTCCTCCCGGACAACACCTCGTGGAAACCTGGCCGGTACTGGACCTCGGCCAGAAACCGGATATTCCGCTCTCGGAATGGACACTGACCATTGGTGGCGCTGTGACGACTCCCGTAACCTGGACTTGGACGGACTTCCTTGGGCAACCTCAGTTCAAGGATGTCTCCGATTTCCATTGCGTGACATCATGGAGCCGCTACGACAACGAATGGGAAGGGGTGAGTTTCAAGCAACTGATGGCTGTCGTCCAACCGCGTCCCCTCGCCAAGTTTGTGCTGTTTAAATCCTATGACGATTACACGACCAACATGTCTCTCGATGCCTGTAACGACAGGGATGTGCTTCTCACCTACAAATGGAACGGTCGTCCGCTCACCAAAGAGCACGGCGGCCCGGTACGCATGATTATCCCCAAGCGCTACGCGTGGAAAGGCGCCAAGTGGATCAAGGAGATTACCTTCTCAGATCGCGACGAGAAAGGCTTCTGGGAGGTGCGTGGCTACTCCAACAGCGCCCTCCCCTGGCAAAACGATCGCTACGGCTGAGCACAATTCCGACCACAACGACCTCTGTGAGTTCCAACACCATACAGCGCATTGAGATCTGGCCGATCGATGTCCCGATCACCGATCCGTTCGTCGTCGCCACCGGCGAACGGGTGACGGCGCAGAACCTGTTCATGCGAGTCACGTTGCGCGATGGGACTCAAGGCATTGGGGAAGCCGCGCCCTTTCCCGAAGTCGGAGGTGAAGATCGAGCATCCTGCCTCGATACAGCCACTGGGCTCGCCCCTACCCTGATCGGACAATCCGTGGCCGACTATCAATCCATTGCAGACAAGCTTCAGGAACAGGCCCCCTTCTATCCTGCCGCTCGTTGCGGCTTGGAAACGGCCATGCTCGACGCCCATTCTCGGTCGCTACGCATTCCACTCTGGCAACTATGGGGATCGGCCGATGTCCGAGATCGCGAAACCGACATCACCATTCCCATCTGCGATCTGGAGAGGACGCTGGAGCTCGCTCGCGGCTGGTATACTAAGGGGTTTCGCCTTTTCAAGATGAAAGTGGGGAAGGATGTCGAAGAAGATATTCGGCGGCTGGAAGCCGTACACGACGCGCTCCCGAACATCGGTTTTATCGGAGACGGCAACCAAGGCTTTTCACGTGAAGACTGTATCCGGTTTGTCAGCGGCGTGAAAAGGTTTGGAGGGCATCTGGTGCTCCTCGAACAACCGGTCATCCGCGACGATCTTGAAGGCCTTCGGGCTATTCGCCAACTGACAGGTGTTCCCGTGGCGGCTGATGAGTCGGTCCGGTCACTGGACGATGCGCGCCGGGTGGCCCAGCTGCAGGCTGCCGACTACATCAACATCAAGATCATGAAAACCGGTGTGGTTGAAGCTCTCCGGATCGCCACGTTCACCCGCTCCGCCGGGCTGCGCCTGATGGTTGGGGGCATGGTGGAAACCCGAATCGCAATGGGATGCTCCTTCAGCCTGGTGCTGGGACGGGGCGGATTCGACGTGCTGGACTTGGATACGCCGTTACTTCTTTCCACCGACCCGGTTCTAGGCGGCTATCGCTATAGCGGCCCCTTGCTCCACCCCTGGCATGAAGCCGGGCTCGATATGCAGGCGCCCTGTCCAGCAGACTGCATGACGATTCAATAAATCGAAGCCTAGACTCAGTCGACACCTCGCCCCTCTCTCGTGAGCTCTCTGCAGGTTTCCCGAAATCTTTTGCCGTTTTTCGACTTTTCTGAAAAATTAATCTGGAACAACATGGCTCCGCACGAGCGGATCGCCTTTTGCGGTTCTTGGCATTGCACGTACCTGTGAGGAATGTCCCATGCAATCGATCACCCTACGCCGAACACTCATCGCCGCTTCTCTAGAGAACATCCGACGGGTCGCCCTGTGTTGGATGGTCGGAAGCGCGGCCTTGACGCTGGGAGGCTGTGTCTCACAACAGACTTACGAGAGTGCCAGACACGAGGCAAAGGCGCGTTCTAACGAACTCGCTCAGGCCCAGGCTGAGATCCAGAGCCTCGAACAACAACGGGATGCGACCCACGCTGCCAACCAGCGAGACGAGCGCACACTGGGCAATCTGAAGAGCGAGTTGAAGAAGATTCAAACCTCATTCGACCAGATCCGGAAAACCAACCAGGCCAAACTGGCGGCCCTCCAGCACAACGTTGCCGCATTACGCGCCCGGCATCAGGCCATGCTAAAAGAAATCACCGAGACGAAGCGGTACGAGAAGCGGTTGGAGGCGCTTACCGCGCAGCATGAACAAGAGATGGCAAACACGCCGACTGGCCCAGAAGCTCGGGTGACCACCGTAGAGGGCATCCCTCAGGAGCAGCACATGGTTGCCGTCATCACTCCCCAGTCCCCCCAGATGGACAACTCGTCGATGTCCTCATCCCCCGCGCCGGCACCCTCTCAGCTGGACGCTTCGCCAGCCGCCAGCGTGAATCCACCGGCAGCCACCCCCCCGTCAACAGCGGCCGTTGCGGCGGCACCCGCACCTCCGAGCATCCCCGCAAAGACCGCACAAGCGCCCGTCACCACACCGTCCCCAAACAGCAGTGCTCCATCGGCCCCCCAGAACGATTCCTGGTTTTCGAGTATGACAGGATGGTTGACGTCCATATTCGACTGGCTCTGGACCTAGGGGCATTCACCGTCGCGCATCACCGTCGTTCTTAATCTCCGCGTACCGGCCTTCTCCTCGGCTCCACCATCGCGCTCCGAACAAAGCCCTGGTGGAGCCTGGCGCCTAACTCTCTTCATCACATTTCTTACAATTCAATGGCGTGCCCAGAAAGGCCCGCCGCCCCTCCTCCGTCAATACCCAGGGACGACTGGTCAGCGGTGGCTGATGCCGCACATGCTGACCATGGCCACAGCGAAGATCGGCCACCCAATGACCTTCTTCATCAAGGTGATACCCAATTATGCTCTGCTGCATGACAGCCCCCTTACCTTTTTCGACTTCGCGGCCGACCGACGCAGAAGCGACACCCTCCTACCCCATCCTCGGGGCAGGACCAGTCGCCACGATTCCTGCGTCTGAAAGGACTGTGCTACACTCCGTTTCCAGCCGCAGGGTAGCATGTTTCCCAGGAGGTTGCGGATGACAAAATCTGGCTATCGTATCGGAGTCGTGGGAGTGGGGCGCATGGGGGCCAATATGGCCAGGAGACTACATGACCTCCAGTATCCGATTGTAGCCGTATACGATGCCGACGCACAGCGTGCAGAGAGCCTGGCCATGGAACTGGAGTGTGAAGCAACCCTTACACCAGCGCGCCTCGCAGGATTGGCCAATACGGTTTTCACGGTGGTGTCGGACGATGGGGCCATGCGCCAGATCTACTCAGCTGGGGGACCGGACAGTTTGTTGCGCCAGGCCGCAAACCGCCTCTTCATCAATTGCGCCACGCTCTCTCCGGACATCCAGACAGAGGTCCAAACCCTGGTGGAGCAAGAGGGCGGCCAGAGTCTCGAAGCCTGCATGGCCAGCAGCATTACCCAGGCGCGCCAAGGAACCCTGTATGTGATGTGCGGCGGCCGACCGGATGTGTTCGAACGCGCGAGACCGCTGCTCCAAGATCTCAGCGCCCACCTACGCTATATCGGACCGGCCGGCGAAGCCGCCAAAGTGAAGGCCCTGGTCAACATGGTGATGAATGCCAACACGGCTGCTCTGGCGGAAGGGCTCGGATTGGGATCGGCCCTGGGCTTGAACCTCACAATGCTGCGCGAAGTCTTCTCCCAGACCGGCGCCAACTCCCGGGTGCTGGAGACCGACGGCGAAGATATGCAGCAACGTGCCCACGACTGTTACTTCTCCGCCGCCCATGCGGCAAAAGACTCCGGAATCGCCCTGGCGTTGGCTCAACAGATCGGCGTGGATCTGCCCCTGGCCAGAGCCACCTACGAACAATATCGGCGGCTGGTTGACCTCGGCAAGGGCGAGTTGGATAAGTCTGCCGTGGCCGAACTGACATTCAAAAACCGGCTGGACTAACCGCGGCCTGGAGCGACCTATCCTGATCACCTGCCCTTTCAGAGGGGCATTCCGCTACGAGCATACCGCCTCCCATGCCAGATCTCTTGCTCCCTGATTGACAAGCCACGTCGTTCTCGTTAGGCTTCCCGCCGCATCGTCACACTACGTAGCCGACATCGTTGCTTCGTATCCACGGGTACCCGCAGTGTGGAATGAACTGACCATCCTCAGTTTTTTTTCGCCGTGGCCTTCTCATTGCTGTCTGTGCTGCCCCCGCAATCCTCACACGGGCTGCAGAAGCCATCCCGCCGGCCGATCCCTTGACTGCCTCGTCTCTCATCTACCTGTCGGATTACGTCTCCTTCGTGGGTGCGGACAGTCAGGGACGAGTGGCCTTTGCCCTGGATACCAATCGCGGGCGCGATGGCGCCGCGTATCAAGCCGAGCACTTGGTGGTCCTTCACGATGAACGAACCGGATGGGTTGAGACCGTCGGGAGTGGCGCCTATCCCAACTCCCAGAGGGAACTTGCGCGCATACCGAACTCCCCGTTTTTTCACTTCGACGGCACCCCGGAATCAGGGCTCACGATCACGAGCGTTAAAAATGATTTACTCCTCAAGATCGGACGTCTGTCCCATCGCACAGAACAGGAGCATACCGGCGGCATCACCTGGATGGGGTCCGGTCCCGCGGAGCTTACCTGGCATGGCCGCACGATCCCGGGGCGTGTGATCTACGAATACGTCATGATGCCGAATTTCAACCGGCTCACCAGAACTTACTGGGGGAGGTGGAATGCCTTCCAAGGGTTCTACCTCCTGGCCGGATCGTCGGAAGATCTCTACCTCCACAGCCACCGGAGCGAACGGCTGGCGCCGCTGATTGCCCAGCTCACGGGGTTTTCGGTCTTCGGCGAGGTGCCGGAGCGGTTAAAGGATCTGCACGTAGAAGTTCTGGACGACGATTTTGCCCCGGGGTTTTTTCGTTGGCCCAAACTGTGGCGCATCACCTGGGCCGGCAGTGCCGGACCTGCGACGATGACACTCAGCCTCTCGTTCCACAAGACCTTCACGACTTGGCTCCTGGGGGGATTCTCCATGGGAATCCTCACCGGCGAGTTATTCTATGGGGGACGCCTCATTCCCCTGTATGGCCTCGGCGAACTCATTA
>JAHFEW010000172.1 GCA_023248215.1 Nitrospira sp. | reverse complement strand
TGCCGGGACCTAAGGCGTGGAGCAGGATTTCCTCTCCTTCCTTGTTGATCACGAGAACGGCGACCAGTCCTCGACAGATGGTCGGAGCGAGGAAATGCATGTAGCTCTGGCGCAGGAGAAGGTATTCTCCACTCCGGTATGTCTTGGCAGACCCGTAATGGACATTGTCGATCGGCCGTTCAGCGGGAGGGAATGCCTCCAGTTTAGCGAGAGCGCAAGAGCCATACACAGGACACTCGGTGCACAGATCGGAAGATCGCGCCTTCACGGACATCTCTCCACAATGTCATCATCCTGTGGTTGCATGGGTACGGACTTGAACGAGCAGAACTCCAAATAAAATTTTACAACAGTGAAAGAGATATTGAATGACGCAGATCACTCTTTGATGATTGGAAGCGGCGTAGAATCCGGCCTCCCTCCCGTATTTGGGTAACGCGTTAGCAACTGTAGCTTTCGAAGCTGGCATACATTCCTAGTGCTAGATCGGTTTGTAGGCTTTCTTACTGAAGCGATAGCTGATGCCGCTCATCACCTTGCTCAAGATGCTGGCCAGACAGTGGTCACACCGCCTGGCTTTCCGCCTTCAGTTGTGGGTCCTGCTGGCGGGACTTCCTTCCTTGGCCCTCGGGGCTACGCTCGTTGGGTTACTCTATCATGCGACCATCGTATCGACGGAATGGAGCGTTGAGCTGGCTGCACGCCAGGCGATGGATACGCTTGATCGGTTGATGTTCGAGCGGTATGCCGACACGGAAGTCTTTTCGAGCCTGCCTGTCGTGCGAACACTCGATCGACTAAAACTTCAGAGCGTGGTCGATCTCTGCGTGACCACCTACGCGCCGTATTACGCCTTTGCCATCGTCGCGGATCGAACCGGTGAGGTGCTGGCGGTCAGCAATGTCGCTGCCTCAGAGCGGACGAGCGCAACGAGTCGGCTCCTCGGCCGGTCCGTAGCACAAGAGTCCTGGTTTCAGGCAGCTCTTGCCAACAGTCCGCAGGTGGTTGTCTTCGATGATCCTCACGATTCCTTCACCGAGGTGCTCGATCAGGGTCGGAGTCCAACCATCATGTTCGCGCGGGCCATTCAGGACTATTCCGGGAACGTCGTCGGGGTGTGGTCCGCCCGCATCATCATCGATTCGCTGAAACATGTTTTTAAACAGATTGGCAGTGGGGCTGACGAGGTATTTCCCTACCCCTTGGTATTAAAAGCTCGATCTGGCGAGACACTGCTGACGATCGGTGTGTCGGCAAAGGATACTCCGATTGTGGTCGTTGGTTCGTCTGGCTTTTCCCGCTGGTCCGGCGGACGGTGGACGCTGGAAGCCTGGGTGCCGCCTGCATTCAGGCGCCAACAATTGGTACTGGTCGGCTTGGGTGGGGCGGTCATCCTACTGTTTACCGCGGCCGGCACGGTGGGGCTTGCATGGATGTTTCGGCGTGAGTTGATCCGGCCTTTGGCGGACCTGGAGGCTCGGGTCAGGTTGGTCAAGGCGTCGCAGCCGCGCCGCGCCACCGTTGATCTTGCCCTGTTCATACAATCTGTCGAGCCGGGAACACCCTCGCACGAGTCGCTGCTGCATCGCGATGACGAACTGGGCGACATTGCACGACTTCTCGAGGCGCAGATAGTAGAAGTGCAACGCCATATGAACCAACTGGCCGTGTTGAATGACAGCAGCCGGAGTATTCAAGCGCATGTCGCTTCTCCCTCAACCCTTCTGGAACGAATTCTCCACACGGCAAAAACGTTGACTGGCGCCCGCTATGCCGCCTTGGGCGTGTTCGATGAGACTGGGGAGCGGTTGGTGCAGTTTTTAGCGGAGGGAGTCGATGAGGAGACCAAGCGGGCGATCGGCTCGTTGCCAACTGGCCGGGGGCTTTTGGGAGCGGTGTTCAAAAAGGAGGGGGTGCTGCGGTTGAAGGATTTGAGGCAGCATCAGGAGTCGGTCGGCTTCCCGCCCCATCATCCTGCCATGTATTCGTTTCTTGGCATGTCCATTCGCGCGCACGGAAAGCTGTTTGGGCGGATTTACTTGACCGACAAGATGTCGTCCAACACCAACGGGCCTGCGGTGGGCGAGTTTACGGAGCTCGATGAAGAGCTGATTGTGGCGCTGGCCTATCAGGCGGGAATGGCGATAGATACCGCCGGCCTGATTACGGAAATACGGGCAACGCAAAGCAGGGACCGCGCCTTGCTGGACTCAGTTGAAGAGGGCATCTATGGAATCGATCTCGCTGGCCGGTGTCTGTTCGTCAATAGGGCGGGCTCCGAGATGCTGGGTTATGCCCAGGGCGAGCTCGTTGGCCATGAGATTCATGCGCTGATTCATCATACACGGGAAGACGGGACGCCGTTTCCAGAAGCAGAATGCCCGATTCTGGAATCGATGCGCGTGCAACGCGGATGCCGGCTCGAGAACGAAATCCATTGGCGAAAAGATGGCACCTCGTTTCCCGCGCTGTGTTCCGTGACCCCACTTCGGGATGGAGCCGCAACGGTGACGGGCGCGGTCGTGAGTGTTTCGGACCTCACCGAGCGCAGGATGCTTGAACTGCAGGTGCGACAGGGACAGAAGATGGAGGTGCTTGGCCAGCTCGCAGCCGGGGTGGCCCACGATTTCAACAATCTGTTGACGGTCATGAGAGGGTATAGCGACTTGATCCTCCTCCAAACCGATTTGCCGGCATCGACGCGGGCGAAGATCGAGGAAATCAAGAAGGCGTCGGATCGCGCGACCGTCTTGACCGGCCAATTGCTGGCGTTCAGCCGGAAAAAGCAAATCGAGCGGAAAGTCGTCGACCTCAACGACGTCATTCGAGGGATGGAGCCGCTGGTCCGTCGATTGCTCGGTGAGGAAATCACCGCGCACATTGAACTAGCCAATGGGCGATGGTTTGTGAAGATCGATCCGGGTGGGATTGAGCAAGTGGTGATCAATCTGGTTGTGAACGCACGAGATGCCATGCCGACAGGAGGGCGTCTTGATATTCGCACCGCTGCGTTCGATCGGGGGACAACGGCAGAGCCGCTTCCTGCGCATAATAATGTTGGGCCGGCCGTCATGATCACCATCAGTGACACCGGAATCGGGATGGACAAGGCCACGCAGGCCCGCATTTTTGAGCCGTTTTTCACCACGAAATCGGCGGGCCGAGGGACCGGGTTGGGGCTGGCAACCGTGTACCGCATCGTCACGGAAAATGACGGGATCATTCAAGTGGCCAGCGAGCCGGGAGGCGGCACCACCTTTACGGTGGTCCTTCCCTTGGTGGAATCCCCGGATGACCAGCCGGCGGAGCCGGTGACCGGTGCGCAAAGCCCAGGCGGGGATGAAACCGTGCTCCTTGTGGAGGACGACGCCACTGTGCAGTCACTTGTGAAAACGATTTTGGAGCGCAAGGGGTACCATGTGCTGACCGCCAGTGACGGGCGCGAAGGGAAACACATCGCGAAGCAGTACGAGGGAGCTATTCATTTGCTTGTGACCGACGTCCTGATACCGCATCTGAACGGTGTGGCGCTGGCAAAGCACTTGAAACGGCGACGGCCCGATCTGAAGGTGCTGTTCATCACCGGCGGCTCCGATGCCGAGCTGGAACGGTTTGGTGTTCTTCCGACACAGGGAGTGGTGTTGCCGAAACCGTTTACGAGCGATGCGGTATTGGAAATGGTCCGACAGGTGCTGGATCAGCCGGTCGGCCAGCTGTTTCTTCCGAACGCGGCTCGTGAGCCGGAACGGATCCTGGTGATCGACGACGACGAGCAGGTCAATTCCATGTTGCGGGAAATGCTGAAGAGCGAACAGTATCACGTACTGGCAGCCTCCAATGGGGTCGAGGGGATCAGGCTGTTGCGGAAAGAACCCGCGGACTTGCTGATCACCGACATGTTGATGCCGGACATAGATGGGGTCGAGGTTATTCGGGAGGTGCGGCGTCTGTGGCCGTCGTTGAAGATCATCGCAATGTCCGGCGGGGGGATCGGGATGACGCCGGAATTCTATCTGACCCTCGCCCGACAGCTGGGGGCGATGAGCACGCTGGTAAAACCGTTTTCGCGCGAACAACTGCTCAATGCCGTACGTGAGGTGATCGACTAGCCACATTCCCGGTGTGGTGGACCGGCATGGATTCTTAGCAAAGGCGGGGTGGGGTTCAGGATGTTCTCCCCCTATGCCCGGTGCGTGCGATGTTAGCTGAACAGATTCAGGAAGGCTCGCGGGGACAGGATCGAGATCCCGCGAAAGTGTTTGAGGGGCTGCAGGTGGCGTTTGTCTCCCGTAATCAGGTAGTCCACACGAGCCGCGACGGCGCATTCGAGGATGCGATGGTCGGCCTTGTGCTGCACGATGCTCGAGAGGTGCAGCGCTGGAGGATGCGGGTGCTCACCAGGCGCAGCTCCAGAATCGCGTCACGCACGTGCGGGTCGGTCCAGCCAAACTTGTCATGGAGGATGCGCCGC
>JAHFEW010000171.1 GCA_023248215.1 Nitrospira sp. | reverse complement strand
CGTTTCACGTCTTCATCATGTGGCTGACGCTCCTCGCCCTGCGGAATCGGATCGGCATCTTGATGCTGTCCCTGGCGATGGTCGTCCTCGGAGCCACGGCATTAGAGCGCTTGCCGGTCGACCTCTTTCCCAACATCCAGATCCCCGTTGCCTCCGTGGGTGTCATTTACAAGGGCGCCCCTCCCCTCGACATCGAGCAGAGCGTCGTCTATCCCTTAGAGAAGGCGGTCAGCTCGGCGTCCAACGTCGAGCATGTCGAGTCGTTCGCAAAGCAAGGCATCGGAGGCATTCAGATCTGGTTCAACTGGGGCGCGGACATCAACGTCGGCCAGATGGAGGTGATGCAACGGGTCACACAGATCTTGAGCAGTCTTCCGCCTGGCATTCTGCAGCCGTTCATCGTCAAGTTTGATGTGTCGAACATCGCCGTCGCCCTGGTGACTGTCTCGGGCGGCGAACTGGACGAGCGGGGGTTGTACGACCTCGCCTACAACACGGTCGCACCGCAAATCGAGCAGATCGCCAACGTAGCGGCTGCGACGGTGGAAGGGGGAAAGATTCGCCAGATCAACATCAATCTCGATCCGGCGCTGCTCCACGCGCGTGGGCTCTCGATCCTGGACGTGGTCAAAGCGGTCAAAGCCTCCAATTTGATTCTGCCCTCCGGCGATATCAAGGCCGGCAACCTGGATTACAACGTCTTCACCAACAACCAGTTCAAAACGGTGGAGCCGATTACCGACGTCATCGTGAAGCTGAGCCAGCAGGGCAATCCGGTGCGCGTGCGCGACGTCGGCACAGTGACCGACTCCTCCGACATTCAGACCAACATCGTGCACACGGACGGCAAGCGCTCTGTCTACCTGCGCGTCAATAAACAGCCCATCGCCAACACCGTCGAGGTGGTGGATGCGCTCCGAAAAGCCCTGCCGAACATGATCGGCATTCCTCCCGGTGTCACACTGGGCATCTCGTTCGATCAGTCCCTGTACATCCGCCAGTCCATCACGAATCTCGTCGAGCAGGCCTTGCACGGCTCCATCCTGGCCGCCGCGGTGATTCTGATTTTCCTGCGCAACCTCACGAGCACGTTGATCGTCTCCGTCGCCATC
Source organism: Nitrospira sp. (assembly GCA_023248215.1). Taxonomy (GTDB): domain Bacteria; phylum Nitrospirota; class Nitrospiria; order Nitrospirales; family Nitrospiraceae; genus Nitrospira_A. The sequence goes on along the minus strand of JAHFEW010000171.1, from coordinate 3,401 downwards.
CCGCTGTCCATCATGGTGACCTTCATCGTACTGTACTTCACCGGCCAGACCCTCAATGTCTTCACGCTCGGCGGGCTCGCGCTCGGGATCGGCCGGCTGGTGGACGACTCGATCGTCGAACTGGAGAACATTCAGCGCCACCTGAACACGAACCCGAACCGGTGGGAGGCCATCCTGCATGCGGCCCGCGAGGTGGCTATGCCCATTTTCGCCTCGACCGTGACGACGATCGTGGTCTTCCTCCCCATCTTTTTTGTCGTCGGCATTACCCGCCTGCTGTTGATTCCCCTCACCCTTACCATCGCCATCTCACTGTTCACCTCCTTCTTCGTATCGCGCACCGTGACCCCCGCGCTCTGTTATAAGTTCCTGAAGCCGGAGCAAGACGCGCACCGTTCAATGCCGGCGTGGTTCGCCCGTCTGATGGCGTGGAGCCGGGCACGCTACGAGGCGCTGGATCGAAGCTATGAGCAGAGCCTGCGATGGGTCTTAGGACATCGACGCCTGTTGATCGGTGGAATCCTCGCGATCTTTCTTGGCTCGCTGGCCCTCCTTCCGCTGATCGGCACCGAGTTTCTGCCCGTCTCGGACGAGAGCCAATTCCGGATCGTCCTCCGTGCGCCGGTCGGCCAGCGTGTCGAGCACACTGAGCGGCAGGTCGCGGAGATGGAACGGGTGCTGCGCGAGAATATCCCCCCGCATGAGCTGGGAACCATCGTGTCGAGCACCGGTGTAGTGGCCCAAGGCCGGTCGTCTCTCTTCAACTCCAATACCGGTCCGCACACGTCGCTGGTGCAAGTGTATCTGGTCGCGCCGACCAAGAGGACCCGAAGCCAGATTGACATCATGAACGAGGTTCGCCCAAAAGTGACGAACCTCTTTCCGGGCGTTGCCATGTTCTTCGATCCCGGAGGCATCGTGAAGCGAGTCACGAGCTTCGGCTCGCAGAAGGCCGTGGACGTGGAAATCTACGGCTATGATTTCGAGAAAGCCCGCGGCGTGATTCGCCAAGTCGAGGCCATCATGCACCAGACACCGGGCCTGGCCGATATCGAAGTGAGCCGGGAGGAACATTATCCGGAGGTCAACGTGGTGGTGGATCGGGAGAAAGCAGCGTTGCTGGGCATCAGCGAAACCGACGTGGCCAACGCCGTCCTGTTCTCGCTCAACGGCAACGGCCATACCGACCCGATCATCTTCACCGACCCGCAGAACGGGAACGAGTACTATATCAGCGCATGGCTGGCGGAGGAACATCGCAATGATCTGACGGATCTGGAGAGCATCTTGCTGACGACAAAGATCGGCGAGCCGGTGCTCCTCAAAAACGTGGCGTCACTGAAGCTGAATGCGGGACCGGTCAAGATTGACCGCAAGTACTTCCAGCGCATCGTCCACATGACGGCCAACCCCGTGAACCGGGATCTCGGTGCGATCGCCGTCGATCTGGAGGCGGCCTTCGCGAACGTACAGTTGCCGACTGGGTTCAGCATCCGGCTTGCCGGACAGATCCAGCAGCAACGAGAGACGTTGAAGGGCCTGCTCTTCGCGAGCGTCCTCGCGCTGACCCTCGTGTATATGGTGATGGCCGCACAGTTCAAATCGCTCGTCGATCCCTTTATCATTATGTTCTCAGTCCCGATGGGATTTCCCGGAGTCATCATCATCCTCTTCCTCACCGGCACGACGCTGTCTACCACCTCTATGATGGGGATCATCATGATGTTGGGCATCGTCGTCTCCAACGGTGTTCTGCTGGTGGACTACACCAACGTCCTGCGACGGCAAGGGAAGGCCCTGCGCGAAGCCGTCGTGCTGGCCGCGCGGACTCGCTTACGCCCGATTCTCATGACCTCGCTGGCCACCGTGTTTGGGCTGTTGCCGATGTCGACCGGCTTCGGGACGGGCGCCGAAACCAATGCGCCGCTCGCGCGCGCCGTCGTCGGTGGGCTCAGTGTCTCGACCCTCTTGACTCTATTCTTGATCCCGACAGTGTATGTGATCCTGGAAGAGTGCTTCCCCAGAACATGGGATGAGGAAACGAGAGAGGCGAACGGGAAGTAACACAACACTCGCCATCATGGCTCGAGGGACCTCTCACCGTCCTCTCCACAGCCCTCAACCGCGGCATCGCCCTGCTGTTGGGGGGCAGCATTCGCTGGGGAGCAGTTCTCTTATGAGTCGATCACACATAAACACCTGACAAACCAAGTCCTAGGAGGATCCCTGAATGGATCAGCATCAGACTCTGCTGCAATTAATCGGCTTAGGGACGGTGGCCGGATTCTTCCCCGTCTATCTGGGCATCGCTGTGGCGCTCTTCGCCGTGAAGGTGCTGGATCGGGCATGGGAGGGATTCCTGATAGGCCTGTCCGCGGGAATTCTGATCTACCTCTTTTTTGACGTCATGCACGAGGCGGTGGAACTCACGAGCGCGCGTGACATCCTGTCGTGGACCATCTTGCTGGGCAGCTTCTTCGTCAGCTTCGTCGGCCTGGTGGCCATTGAGCAGCGTGGACAGCGGAGGAATGGGCCGGCCATGAATCCACTCTTCCTGCCCTACATGATCGCCCTGGGGATGGGGCTGCATAATCTGGGAGAGGGCCTGGCCATCGGGGCGAGTTATGCGCAAGGCCAGTGGGCCCTGAGCGGACTGCTAGTCGGCGGGTTCGCGTTGCACAATGGAACGGAGGGCTTCGGGATCATGGGGCCGGTGGGCAGGACACCGCTTCGCTTGAAAGACCTTGTCCTGTTGGGGTTACTCGCCGGTGGGCCGACCTGCCTGGGCACAGTGATCGCTGGCTATGCCGTCTCACCGTATCTCTCCGTGGCCTTTTACAGCCTGGCGGCCGGCTCTCTGTTGTACGTCATCCTCTCGCTCGTCGCCCTCTCGTACACCCCGGAACGCCGGCTGCAAACCGCAACAGGCCTCTTCCTGGGGATCAGCCTGATGTTCATCACTGGGATGGTCCTGCCCCTTGTTGTCGGCGCAAAAACCTAGCCCGGATTATTCATGTCGGTTCATCGCGCAATCGCGCAGACGCCTCTCAACCGTGAAGCGTGAAACGTGAGAGAGAATGCAGGGACAAGACAGATATGTACTCTTTCTTTTTCGGAAAACCCCTCACGGATTTGTCAGAGCGACGAGTACCGCCTGGGGCAGCGACCTGTCAGCCCCATCACTCCCTGCACCGTACCCGCTAGCCCTTCGAGTCCGCGATACCGCGCCTCACTACTTCTTGATTTGCTCGCCGAGATAGTTTTCCAACCTACCCAGTTCTATCGTCCTGAGCTGCGTCTCAAACCAATCGACGTGTTCCTCAGAATCCACGATCATGTCTTCAAGCATGTGGCGGGTCGTGAAATCGCCCACTTTGGCACAGTGGGCGATGGTCTTGCGA
>JAHFEW010000170.1 GCA_023248215.1 Nitrospira sp. | reverse complement strand
CAGTCTGTCGCCATCGGGTCTCCTCGCTACGGTGTGTAGAAGCGCCTGAACACCGCTCCTATAGCACAGGCCGGAGCCTCGATGGCTTTTTTGTGTCACGAGTCGTGAATTATCCGGGTTAAGAGAGTTGATGGAAACTGGTATGCATCCGATGATGGCTTGGGCAACCTACTCCCGGAGGAAGTGGAGGCGCCGGAGCAGTTCATTGAAGGTGCGTCAAAGACAGTGGCTGTCAACACCTACGAGCGTAATGCGGAAGCAAGGGCTAAGTGCATCAAACATCACGGCTATAGGTGTGCCGTATGCAAGTTCGATTTTGCTGCGATCTATGGTTCAATTGGTGACAAGTACATCCACATTCACCATGTAATCCCGCTTTCGGAGATCGGACGGGAGTACGTTCTGAATCCGACCAAGGACCTCGTGCCTGTCTGCCCGAGCTGCCACGCGATCATTCATCGCACTAGGCCAGCCATGTCAGTAGAGCAGTTAAAAAGGCATTTGGAAGAGAGAAATGGCAAAGACACATAACCAGTCGCTCCATCGGGCGCCAAAAAGGCTAGCGCCTTTTTGGCGCCGCTGAGCTTCGCGATGGGCCGACGCTCGCGGCTGAGTGCCGCTCCGTTAGCTGGATGACGCGATGTGGACGGATCGCCTGACTCTCAAGGAAGCGCAGTGTACCGAACGGGCGCTCGCTGCGCTGTCCTCAAGTCCGTGGGCACGGCCCCTTATCACTCGGTTGGAGGCCTCGGGCGGTATCAAATCGGAGAACATGCCGCTCATGTTCGAGGTGCGCTTCGCCCAGGAGCTACAGCGGGCAGGCGTCGTTGCCGAGTACGAATTCCGAGCAGGAGTCGGCGACTCCAGCGTCGAGTTCCGTCTTCAGACCACACCGCCCTGGCTGATCGAGCTTGTGAGCGTCCGGACTTCCGATGCGTCCAAGCGTGCCACTCGACAGGTTGGCCTCATCTACGAGCAGCTTCTCCGGCCGACGCCCGCAGACCCCGGCAGGAGCGAAGAGGGGGAGATGATCACGGCAGAGCAGAAGATTGGAGAGAAGGTGTTTTCGGGAGGTAAACCGACCAAGTTCCCGCCACTCGACGGTTCACTGCGGCTCATCCTCACCGACATTCGAGGCTACCTCGATCAGGGCGGCGACATCATCGACTACCGTCAGATGGCCTACGGTGCGGCTGGGGTCCCGCGTGAGCACGGCTGGGCGATCCGCTACTGGGAGGCGAAGCCGGGGCATCTCAGCCCGATCAACGGCCTATTTGAGCAAAGCAACCCGCTGAAGGCCGCCCACTACGTCCAGGAGCGGATCCACTTTCTCGGGTTCGTCCGAGAGCACGACTTTACCGACGGCGAGATCAGGAAAGTCGCCTACTACCTTGCCAACTGGCACCTCTTCCCAACCCGGGAGGAAGCGGAAAGCGCGTATCGAACCTACCCGGTGGCCCCATAAGCCAGCTAACATTCGGCTCGACCCAACGGGCGAGGTGCCTGCGGGTCAGCCGAAGCGTTCGAACAAGAAAAGGTACCGGGAGTCTTTTCTGGATTCCGATTCACATCGTTCCGCGCGGTCAGGATATCTACAATCGTCTTGTGGCTGACGTGTTTGTGAGAGAACAGAACGTGGCAGAGACCTTGATCCAGGAGGGATACGAAAAACCGCGGTTGTAGCGGCTTGGAGAACGATGTTATAGGGCTCACAACTTGAAAGTCCATTTGTCACAGCGGGACAGGGCATAATGAGCAAACCCCCGCAGGAGTAATTCTTCACGGGTTGGCCAGCCAGGTGCCTTGGGTGGTACAAGCGCGCTCTCCGAGATCGCGTGCAACAAGGTGACAAGCTTTCGCTTGACTGCCTCGTGGGGCTTTGTGTCGAGCAAAAGGGGTCGGGTGTCATTTCTTGATCTGCGCGGCTGAGATGTTTGTCGTGCGGAGTGCGGAACGAGAGGACCTGGGGTCTGGCGACCGCCAGGCCAGCCGAAGGGCTCCTGAGAAACGACGCTCGGCCCCTTTCCGACTCCTCAATACTCATGTCTGACCCCATTACTCTGGAAAACGACGGCAGAGGAAAACGAGAGGAGCACCGTTTGCCTGTGAGCACGACTTCAGGCATGCCGCCGACACCTGCCTGAGCGCGATGCTGATCAAAGTGACGGAGATCGTTCGGCAATCATATGCGACCTGGGGATAGGTCAAAGGAGGTTGGTCAGGGCTCGTGTGCCGTGCATTCGGCACTTTTGCCAGCCACGCTATGCCACATCTTTTGCAAACCGGATCACCGGCACGGCGATGGTGCGTGCTTTTCTCCTGCGGGCAGTGTCCTTGAGCGCCCCGGCCAGTCTTTGTCCAACGTCGGCGCTGACAACTTTCTCTCCACACTGAGTGCAGACACCTGCAGGCACATCTTCTATCACCACCAGCTTGTTTCTGATCCAAAAATCTTGCTTGACCCGTTTTGCCTGCATCTTTCCCCCGCAAACGTGGCAGTCACCGTAGTTATACATGCGAGTCACCTGTTGCCATGCTCATTCAAGAGCGTAGGTTGTGATGAGAAGAAGCTTTCCCGTAGCCTTGATTCGGCAAATGACAGCCACCTGACGGCCGTCTGTCGACGGCCCGACCACTTCATATCGCGCGCCGCGAGGGTCGCGTGTAAACCGGCGTCTTACTTTGCCGTGGCGGATGACGGACTCAATATCAACCATGCCCAATTCATCCTCAGCCATCTCCTCAAAAAAATGAGGAATTGCAAATTCATATTCGTGATCCCGTACCTTCCTGCGGATGACATCAATGGCAGCCAATGACCACGCCTCTGTTCGACACCATTGTTTCCTGGTACATTTTGAATCAACTTGTAATGCTCATCGTGCCAGCTGGTGCCTGCCTCGTCAAACAATCCCTAACACGCTCGTTTCCTTGCCGTCAATCTCGCAGTTTTGCGATTGCTACGGCCACGCCGCCGACACTCGACTGAACGCAAGACGGTTTAGGAGCGTAACAGGGGCGAGACTCCTTTCGCTGCCCTCTTCGACCATCCACGTGGCTGTCACGTCGATTGCGGGCCAATCATAGGTTATAGGTTATGGTGAGAGCGCGATCCGGACCGGTCCTCTTTGCCAAGGTCCCGAGGGTGTCGTACTGATCGCTCGCGGCCAGATTGCCCGTCCCGGTCTTGGTTCAGAAACGACTCCTTTGCAAGTGGTCAAACGCTAACATCAGGACGATCTCAGGAGAGGTCTGGGCGGCGTCGCCTTGCCCAATGCCCTTGAGCGGAAATACCCGAACGCCGGGAAGGAGTGGGCATGGCAATGGATCTTTCCCGCCACCAGCCACTATACCGACAGGATTACCGGAGAAAAGCGTAGGCACCACCTGCACGAGTCCGTTTTGCAACGGGCCTTCAAGGAAGCCCGATTGAAAGCAGGGATCGCCAAACCGGCAAGCTGTCATACGTTCCGTCACTCCTTTACCACCCATCTGCTGGAAGATGGCTATGATATTTGGACGGTCCAAGAGCTGCTGGGCCACAGAGACGTAAGCGCGGCGATGATCTACACCCATGTTCTGAACCGAGGCGGTCAGGGAGTTCACAGTCCGGCGGATCGCCTTGGATTCGGGCTGGAGCGCGGGGCAGGTACGGCGGAATAGGCTGACAAGACATGCAGTGTTCGCCCTGCTCCAGAGGGCTGCACACTGTCTTGCTAAGGATCGAAGAAACTTATAAGATTTCCCGTAATCCCAGGACTGATCGGTGGGGATAGACTGACCAGTCTACTCAATAGTTAAGCGGCTATGACCATTGACGATGCGTGCCGTGAAGTGGACAGACTGAAGCTGCTCTTGCGGTCGGAGATTCCTCAACTTGCATTCGAATCTGAGCTACATTTTCCAGACGTGTTCTTCTGCGACGCGTGGGATAAGGACGTGCCCGCACCAGGCATATCCAAGCGAAGCGGCGTGTATCTGGTGCTCGACGAGTGCGGTAGAGCCATCTACATTGGCAAGGCCACGAAGAACAACCTCGCCGCCGAGATCTACAATCGGAAGTTCAAAACAGTGACGTCTAAGGATCCTGTTCGCTTCGGCAATAGTGAACTTGCTCAGTTTGCGGACGATCCGGCCGTGGCGGAGAAGATTCGCGCAGGCAAAGTGAAGCTCGGAGCATTCGTGATCGAACCGCCAGAGTTGAGTTCGCTCGTGGAGGTATTTTTGCAGACGATGTGTTGGCGGCGCCGGGACGACCAGTGGTGGCCTAGGTGCAACAGGCGGATCGGCTGAATCCGCCTAACCCCGCAATCGACAGCGACACTTATTCAGCGCCGCTACGCGCGCTGATCAGTGCGCGTCATTGCGAACGTTAGGGCTCAGTATAATGACCTATGAACTTCTTAAACTCGCTCACATTATCGGTGCCGTTTTGATCGGCGGCGGCTTGATTGGTGCTTGGGGAAAACAAAGGGGTCTGACCCCTTAGGTCATCCTGGCAATGGGTCTTTCCCCAGGAACACCGATGGGTCAATGGCAAAACTAAGGAACAAGGTCGCCATCATCTTGACGAATCCCTGGTGCAGAAAGCCGTCAGAG
>JAHFEW010000034.1:4058-42608 GCA_023248215.1 Nitrospira sp. | reverse complement strand
AAGCTGGGAGATTGTTTCACCAGGCTGATATGCCGGAGTGGCGAAATTGGCAGACGCAAGGGACTTAAAATCCCTCGGACCCAAAAGGTCCATGCCGGTTCAATCCCGGCCTCCGGCACCACGATTCAACGTGTTGCTCCCCTTTCGCCATTCCCAATATCAGGCGGGCGCCTCCCTGCGTTGTCCGTGCATGAATAAGCACGATGGTTCTACTGGCGACGGACAGCGGAGGCAGAATGCGCAAGTGACTGTCTCGCTTCCGGCGCCGGCCTCGCGTTTATTCAGAGTGCAGGTGTCCATGAGGTGCCTCACTAGGGTTCGTTTGCACGCGCCTGAGAGCTGGTTTATACGCTTTTCCTGGAGCATGACCTTCTCGAATATCAGGTCAGCTTTCAGCTGCTTCTACATTCGGTTCTTCGCCTCCAGCTGTCTCAGAGCAATATCTCCTCACACATACTAATGCGGTTCGCTGGTCCTCAGCTTGCGGGCACCATTGGTATTGGACTCGCCTTCATTCGCCTGCCGTATACGATTGTAATCTGCTCCTCTAGTTACCGGGACTTTTTCATCGATCCTCCTTTTTAACCTGGAGACGCTGGTTATTCACTTTTCTCTTCTTGCCTGGCTCAGATTCGCCCGAGGGTACATGTGGTGAATTGGGAAGCGGACGGTCTCACCGGATTTGAACATGCTGGGCAATCACGTCCGCGCCGATGATCCACCTGTTTAGGAGACCGCTATAAGTGGAAAATAAGTGGGCACAAAGATATCAATACCTCTTTAGTGGCAAATCTTCTGCTTCTGTAGCGTTGCTAAGAGGATCTGGACTGGTCTATTCATTTTAAACGAACTTTATTGCCAGTTAGGCTGGATTGACTTAGCGGGTTTGACCTATCGGGGTGCGGTCCTGTGGTTTAAGGCAGCTGTCGGCGGGTAGGACACTGATGAGGAAACGCCGTGCGAGGAGGTTCAAGTGAATGAATGTCGTCAAAAGAGAAAATTGGGCCACCAGAGTCTAAGCTTTTACGAAGCAGACCTTCATGCAAGACTCGCCACGTGTGGTTTAACACCACGCCAGCAGCAGGTCGTAGTGTTAGTCATGCGGGGTTTGTCTAATCGTGAAATCGCAACAAAGCTTCTTATTGAAGAGTATACCGTTAAGGTGCATCTGCGAGATATTTTCTATCGGCTTAAGATTCATCGTCGGACTGCCTTGCTGACGAAGATCTTTCAGCTCACTCATGCGAATTAGCCGATCACTGCTATCAACAGAGTGGAGCATGAAAACATTTTTCACCATTCTATACCACGTGTTGGCTACGAAGCTTCCCGATTCGCCCTTTGCTTTCGGCAAGTATTTCATGAGATTTCGGGCCATGTGCGTTCGAAGAATGGTTGGTGGACGATGCAGGAGCCTGGAAGTATCGTCGGGTGTAAAGATTGGGAGTGGACGCGATGTGACCATCGGTGATTATGTTCATATCAGAGAGCACTGTCGTCTCCGTAATGTGGACGTGCATAATTATGTCATGATCGCTCCAGAAGTCATGATTCTTGACATCGGTCATAATTATGAGGATGTCACAAGACCGATGATGCTCCAGGGTTGTAGGACTTATCCAAAGACTGTCATTGAAGACGATGTCTGGATAGGGTCGCGGGCGATTATCATGCATGGGGTCAGAATAAGAAAGGGAGCAATTGTGGCCGCGGGGGCTGTGGTAACCAAGGACGTTGATGAATACTGCATTGTTGGTGGCAACCCGGCACGACTCATCCGGAAAAGAGGGGATAGACGTTTGGGATTAGTAGAAAAATCGGCTTCAACTTAAAGTTCATAGTTCTGTAGCTCGTCTTTCTTTTTCTCTTGCCGCTCGTACATGTCCAGTGCTCCCCCCTCGCGAATGTAGGCCGAAGAAATCTAAGGCAGCGGCCTGTTGGTCGGCCCTCGATTTCTGTACCATCTCTAGGAAGAGTTTCCAGCGGTGACCATGAGCTCGCAGAGATGATTCTCCGCGACCTCCTTGGCAAATTCCTCTGGCGTTCGATCTTGGAGCGCCCGGTGAGGGCGACTCTCGTTATACTCGCGCCGCCAGGCCTCAATGCATTCTTTGGCGTCATGCAGGGACTCGAACCAGTGCGCATTGAGGCATTCCCGTCGTAGCGTGGTATTGAACGATTCCGCTCCTGAATGAGCGTTGTATTCGCGTAACAAAGAATCTCACTGTCACCACGTTGTCCCAGCAATTTTGGAACTGGGATCATCTCTTGCGGTTCCATTCGCCGGTCTTGCATGGTGAATGAGCGCTTTTATGAAGAATGCTTATGAATAATACGGGCTATTACAAATGCTGGTAGAGAATTGAAAGCACTAGTGATTAGAAATGTGCCTCTTAAGAGGTATTGTGCTGCTCCTTGCGGAACATGTAAGAGAGGCCACCCTTTAGTTAGTAGCTGTTTCTTCTACTAAAGGTTGGAAGTCAATTCTGTGACTGGCAGGGCGAAGCTTTATCTTTGAGTTGAGCTTGTTGTGCGAAGGGTGCGAATGAACATGGAAATCGAGAACCGAGAACACGGTGGAACTCGCGGTGGAAAACAGTGGTTCGTGCTGCATACACGCGCGCGCCATGAAAAAGCGGTCCGTGACCGTCTCAGCCAGCAAGGGGTCGAACAACTGCTTCCCACGCGCACGCGCTTGAGTCAGTGGAAGGACCGCAAAAAGCTCATCGAGGAGCCGCTCTTTCCGGGGTATTGCTTCGCAAGATTTTTGGCACCTGAACGGATCACGGTGCTGGACGTGCCGGGAGTGGCGTACATTGTGAGCCGAGAAGGGCAGCCTGAACCGGTGCCTCAGGAAGAAATCGATGCACTGACAAGACTGACCAAGAGCGGGCTAAAATGTGACCCCTATGTTGCTATGTCTGAAGGAACACCAGAGGGGACACTCGTTGAAATCACGAAGGGACCTTTAGCGGGCATCAAAGGCCGCCTGATCCGTAGAGAGGGGTATCACTGTGTGGTCATTGGTGTACAGCTCATTCAGCAAGGTGCCACGGTGAGAATCGATGCGGCCGATGTGGTGGCGCTGGAAAACCCCGTGAAGGCAAGCGGAGCGCTGCTCAGCCTACAGTAGTTCGTTTTACGAGCAGTAACCTTCGCTCGCAGAGCTACCACAAATCTGAGCAGCGAACCAATCTCAACTAAATAGAATGCTCGGCAGGCTGCTTGAACTCCATGTGGCTGAGATAACCCAAGATCAAGTTTGACCCTGGACCGATTGTCAACTCCCTTAAGCCTGTGGAAACACAAAATCGAGTTTGTGCAACAGACTCTCAAATATTCAATACTCTGTTCTTAGATTCCACCGAGTGTAGTGCAGCCGCCCCTAAATAAGCCTTGCCTTCCGCATAACGAAGAAGCACTCTACCACCGTGTTGTCCCAGCAATTCCAGGATCGAGATTAGTTTTTGTGCTTCTATGCGCCAGTTTCGCGTGGTGTCGGCACAGCATTATGAGAAATCATCATGAATAACAGGGGGTAATACAGATGCGGAGGAGACTTGAAGGCCCTGTTGATTATAAATGTGCCTCTTAAGAGGTATTGTGCTGCTCCTTGCGGAACATGTAAGAGAGGCCACCCTTTAGTTAGTAGCTGTTTCTTCTACTAAAGGTTGGAAGTCAATTCTGTGACTGGCAGGGCGAAGCTTTATCTTTGAGTTGAGCTTGTTGTGCGAAGGGTGCGAATGAACATGGAAATCGAGAACCGAGAACACGGTGGAACTCGCGGTGGAAAACAGTGGTTCGTGCTGCATACACGCGCGCGCCATGAAAAAGCGGTCCGTGACCGTCTCAGCCAGCAAGGGGTCGAACAACTGCTTCCCACGCGCACGCGCTTGAGTCAGTGGAAGGACCGCAAAAAGCTCATCGAGGAGCCGCTCTTTCCGGGGTATTGCTTCGCAAGATTTTTGGCACCTGAACGGATCACGGTGCTGGACGTGCCGGGAGTGGCGTACATTGTGAGCCGAGAAGGGCAGCCTGAACCGGTGCCTCAGGAAGAAATCGATGCACTGACAAGACTGACCAAGAGCGGGCTAAAATGTGACCCCTATGTTGCTATGTCTGAAGGAACACCAGAGGGGACACTCTGACCCTCCCCTGATTTCATAGATACCTCCATAAGTGGGAGAATTATGAAATCGGAGGTCATCATGCTAAAAGTCACGCGACGTCAGTTTACCGACGCATTCAAGTCCGAGGCCGTCCGGCTCACGCGGGAATCGGGCCGGCCGGTGGCCCAGGTGGCCCGGGAACTCGGGATTTCTGACACGGTGCTGTACCGCTGGAGGACCGAGCAGCAACAGATCGAATCCCAGGCCCGCACGCGCCAGGCGGGGCGGGCTGAGCAGGACGAGCTGACACGGCTGAAACGAGAAAACGAGACGCTGCGGCAGGAACGGGATTTTTAAAACGTGCGGCGGCGTTCTTCGCGAGGGAATCCCAATGAGATACCGCGCGATCCAGGAACATGACCGTCGCTATCCAATCCGGCTGATGTGCCGCGCCCTCGCGGTCTCAGCGGCGGGCTATTACGCGTGGCGCACACGGCCGGAGAGTCCCCGCTCGGTGTCGGCCCGGACCGTGCTCTCGGCCATCCGGGTGATCCATCGAGAGTCCCGCGAGACCTATGGCAGTCCCAGTATCTGGGATGCCCTGATGAAGCAGGGGCACCGTGTCGGTGAACATCGCGTGGCCCGACTGATGCGTCAGCACGGCACCCGGGCCAAGACCGTGAAGAAGTGGCGCGCCACGACGCAGTCCCATCATCGGTTCCCCGTGACGACCAACACTCTCAACCGTCAGTTCGCAGTGGCCCAACCCAACCGGGTGTGGGCCGGGGACCTCACCTACGTCTGGACCACAGAGGGCTGGCTCTACCTGGCCGTGATCCTCGATCTGTACTCACGCCGCGTGATCGGCTGGGCGATGGGCTCCCGTCTGACCGTGGAGCTGGCCGAGCGGGCCCTCACCATGGCGCTGGCAAACCGGACACCCACCGCAGGACTCCTGCACCACTCAGATCGCGGGAGTCAGTATGCCGCCACGAGCTACCAGCGCCTGCTCGGCGAGCACGGCATCTCCCCCAGCATGAGCCGCACCGGTAATTGCTGGGACAATGCCTGTGTCGAAAGCTTCTTCGGGACACTCAAGCGCGAGCTCGTGTACCATCGGCAGTACGCGACCCGTGAAGAAGCGACACAGGACATTTTCGAGTACATCGAAGTGTTCTACAATCGGAAGCGTCGTCACTCGACCCTCGGCTATGACTCCCCGGCCGAGTTCGAAGCGAGGGCGGCTGTGGCTTAACCGGGTGTCCACGGAATTGGGGGAAGGTCACTCGTTGAAATCACGAAGGGACCTTTAGCGGGCATCAGAGGTCGCCTGATCCGCAGGGAGGGTCATCACTATGTGGTTATTGGCGTGCAGCTCATTCAGCAAGGCGCAACGGTGAGGATCGACGCTGACGATGTGGTGGCACTGGAAAGTCCCGTGAGGGCGAGCGGGTCGCCGATCAGCTTGCAAGCTATCAATTGAACTGAGTGTGACCCATCATAGTCATTGCACTGGGAAGCCAGAAGGCAGGAGTGGAAATGCTCCAGCTTGATCCGTTTGTATAAAGATGTTATTCAGAAAGAATCCTTCTCCCCGGCGAGCAGGACCCCTCATTATCCTCATCATCCCTGTGCTCATTATTTGCCTTCAGGGGGTACTGTGTGCAGAAAGAACCTGGGCTCAGCAGCCCCCAGCACCAAGTGGTCTTCCTCAAAGCCAAGTGCCCCTCTTTGGTGGAGCAGGGTGGGCTTATTTGTCTCAGTTCGCCAATCCGGCCCTCTTTGGAGCTCTTTACTTGACCCCGGAATGGCCCCTCACGGGTTATTATCCTCTCTACCCAGGAGGGTTGTCTCAAGTCATTCCCGATGACGGGGTGTTGGTGGGCCCACTCCGGCTACACCCGTTCGTGGGGGCAGCCCAAATGTACACCGATAATGTGTTCAGGACCAACACCAGTAGAAAGGGTGACTTTGTGACCACCCTTGGACCAGGCATCCAGGCACAATTGCCGTTCGGCGGATTCCATAGCTTCCTCATCGATTACCGTACCAATATTCAGTACTACCAACGCACTTCGTCGAACGATGTCCAGGATCAGACCGCGTCCGGAAGATTCAAATTCGATTTTCCAGGCGGCCTCAAACTTGATCTGCAAGGCGAGCATAAGCTCGGACATGATCCAAGAGGGTCCGCGGTGGACAACCAGGCTGTCGAGGTGAATAAATGGGCGACCAATAGCTTCACTGGTCAGGCTGAATATGTTGGGGCTCAATCCTCGGTCAGGCTGAACGCGCAAACGATGCGCTGGAATATGCTGAATAATAACCAGGGCATCTTTCGAGACGTTTTGATTAACAATGTCGGGATGACGTTTTCGGGCAATGCCACGGGCAAAACGTCTGTACTGGCCAATGTCGGAGTCATCCAATCGATTTATGACCAAAACAAGAATCTCGACAGTGACATGTATCAGATCAATGGGGGAGCAACGTGGAACCCGAGCGAGTTGATTTCCGGACAGATTCTGGTCGGATATCAGCACTTGAAATATACTCGCGCTCAGGTCATTCAGCCTGGTCCGGTGCTGAGTCAGTTTACTAGGGAGAAAGATTCCTATGGGAATTTCTTTTTTATGGGAAATCTAAATTGGAAGCCGACATCATTGCTGACGATCAGTCTGCAGCCGTACCGCACCATCCAACAGATAGTTGTGTTCGGCTCTCTGTTCTATGTGACAACCGGGGTGAACCTCGGGGCCAGCCACACGTTGACCGATAGCACGACGTTAACCCTCAACCTGGGGGTAGAGCAGGATAAATTTACCGGTGCTTCCAGCACAACAACGGGATTCGACAGGACCGATCTCATAAAGAATGTTGCTGTTGGAGTGAAATATCGTGCCGTAAAATGGTTAGGGCTCGGGTTCCAATACATCTTTGAGGACAGAAGTTCAACTCAAGATCAGTTTAAATACCATGCAAACACTTTCATGGTGTCTGCGCAGATGGTGTTTTGAAACAAGGACTAACTAATGAATCGTAATATTGACATGCTTCCGTTCGAATCAGTCCAAGCTGACGGCCCGGAGAAGACCCTTGCCGAATATGCCGATGTCTTTAGGCAGCGCGTATGGTTAATTGTCGCTGTAGCTATTGGGTTCGCAGGAGTTGCGGGGGGCTGGTCATACATGCAGACGCCGCTGTATCAGGCGAAGGCCACTGTGGTCATCGACCAAGAAGGGCCTGGGGGTTTGGAAAAGGAGAAGGCCTATTATCATCCGGACTACAGTCCGGAATACTTTCAGACTCAGTTTGAATTAATGAAAAGTCATTTTGTTCTTCAACGAACGGCACAGCTTCTTCATCTGCCCGAGCAGCCGGAATACAAGACGAAACCCTCTGCCATATCATCGATGTTTGTGCGAGTGATGCCAGCTGCGTTCCAGGAATTCTTGGCTTCGGCCAAGGGGGTGCCTGAGATGACTCCGGAAGAGGCTGAAGATCGATTGGTTAAGCGGTTTACCAAGAGCATTGAGATCATGCCGATCCGAGGCGCAAGGTTGGCTCATATCATCGCGACTTCTGAGGACCCCAAATTTGCCGCCCTCGTCGCCAATACGCTGGCCTCGGTCTATATCGAACGCACCCAGGATCTGAATTCGCATTCGAAGGAAAAGGCCGCCCAGTGGTTTACCACCCATCTCGATGAGTTGCGCAAAAAAGCTGAAGCCTCTCAACAGACGCTGTATCTATTTCGCGTGAAGCATGGGTTGCTAGGAGGACGCGAACGGCAAACACTCACCGCTCAAACGAACAGCGAATTGGATACGGAGCTTGTCAAGGCGGAAATGAAGAAGGCCGAAGCTCAATCGCGTTTAGAACAAATTCAATCGGTGTTGCGTAACCGGACCGACAAGAACGGAACGATAGAGATAGACTGGTCGAGTTTGGATGCCTCGACCGAGGTCTTGAGTTCTCCGCTGATTCAAACGCTACGAGCGCAGGAAATCAGAGCGTCAGGCCAGGTAGCTGAGCTGACGGATAAGTATGGTTCCCTTCATCCCAAGCTGGCTCGGGCAAAAGCGGAGCTGCAGGATCTCCGTGAACGGATACGACAAGAGGTTCAGAAAATTTTCGACTCGGTGAAACACGAGTATGACGCGGCGCTTGGTCGTGTACGAGCCATTAAGGAAGCAGCCGGGCGTCACAGGCACGAAAAAATAAAGCTCGAACAGTACGAAATTGAGTACAGCATTTTGGAACGGGAGGCCGAAAGCAGTCAACATTTATACGACATGTTCCTGAAACAGACGAAAGAAGCCGACCTCTCGGCTGGACTGAGAACCGGCAATGTGTATCTCGCCGACCCTGCGGTGCCAAGCTCCATCCCAGTCAAACCCAAGAAACAGTTAAACATCCTACTGGGTCTTCTGGTAGGGCTCATGACAGGGGTTGGGCTCGCTCTTTTCCTCGAAGTTCGTGACCGGACCCTCAAGGGGCCCGACGATGTGGAGCGATATCTGCCCAGGATCTCATTGTTAGGTGTGATGCCACTCTTGCCGAAAACCGATACTGCAAACAGAGCGCATCTCCTCACCGACCAATCCTCAGGCGCCACAGCTGAAAGTGTGCGCATCATCCGGACCAATGTGTTGCTGTCTAGTCCCAGCGAGTTGCCATCCTGTGTTCTCATAACAAGCCCCGGGGAAAGTGAGGGGAAGACCACTCTTTCAGTGAATCTCGCGATGGCAGTGGCTCAGTTGGAGAATACGCGAGTCTTGCTGATTGATACGGATTTTAGGAAACCCGCTCACGATCACATCCATGGGGTCCAACGTGAGGGAAGGAACACAAGAGGCCTAGCTGATTTCCTGGCTGGACGGGCTGAACTTGAAGAGATTATTCATCAGACCGAAATCGGCAACCTGTCGGTGATTCCCCGAGGGAACCGCCCATCCAATCCTTCGGAATTGCTCCACTCCAAACAGATGAGCCATCTTCTGAATTGGTGCCGACAAGAAGGGTACCACATAATTCTGGACGCTCCGCCGGTGCTTCCCGTCACTGATCCTGTGGTTCTAGCAACCCAGGTCGATGGCGTTCTCTTGGTCGTCAGTGCAGGTCAGACAACCCGGGCAGCCTGTCGGTTGGCGATCCAACGTCTAACGG
The DNA here is from genome assembly GCA_023248215.1 of Nitrospira sp. Classification (GTDB taxonomy): domain Bacteria; phylum Nitrospirota; class Nitrospiria; order Nitrospirales; family Nitrospiraceae; genus Nitrospira_A. The sequence goes on along the minus strand of JAHFEW010000034.1, from coordinate 33,330 downwards.
CTGCGGGAGGGAAAATACTGGGCATCGTTCTGCAGAAAGCCAGAGTCCCCGCTAACCCGTACTACTGTTATGTATCTGACCCACCGACTTCCTCTTCCAATCTCTAGTGACCCGTGCATGGCGATCCTCTGGTGACACGCATGACCGTCGTTCGGGATGCCAGACGCACACAGCAGAGGAGACATGAGAGATCGATCAGACATTTTCCAGGAACCTGCGAGACGTTTGGGTGCTAGTGCAACATGAACAGTGTCCTTCAACTCGGCCTGAACTGGTGGAGCACATGGCAGGAACGATCGGTCAACCGTCGTATCTTTGCGGCCATGATCACGGTGGGTGGCTTGACCGTCCTGGTTAAACTTGCCGCTGTTGCCAAGGAGATTGCTGTTGCGTACCAATTCGGTACGAGTGACGACTTAGATGCATTTCTGATCGCGTTCCTTCTGCCTCAATTTGCCATTACTATAATCGGAGGGTCGTTTAATTCAGCGCTGATCCCCACCTACATTCAGGTACGGGAACAAGAGGGGCAGAGGGCGGCTCAGCGTGTGTTGTCGAGCGTGATGATTCTAAGCGTCAGCTTCCTTGTGGCCCTGTCAGCCCTTTTGGCACTTGCTGCCTCGTCTATTCTTCCGCTTGTGGCATCTGGGTTTGCAGACGAAAAGCTGGCTCTTACTCATTCACTATACTATGCGTTGCTCTCCACCCTTGTCTTTAGTGGGGTAGCCACGACCTGGGGCGCGATTTTAAATGCAGAAAACCGGTTTGTGTTAGCGGCCGTGGTTCCGGTAGCCACCCCAATTGTCACGGTGACCCTGGTGGTTGCCTTGGCAGAACATTGGGGCAGCTACGCCCTTGTAGGAGGAGCAGTTGGCGGAGCGCTGATTGAAACGTGTTTTTTAGGATGGGGATTGATACGAGCAGGAGTCTCTCTGGTTCCCCGGTGGTGCGGGACGAGTCCTGCCGTTAAACAGGTGTTAGGGCAGTATGCTCCAATGGTGGCCAGCGCATTCTTAATGAGTGGCACAAGCGTGGTGACTCAATCTATGGCAACTATGCTTGATCCTGGAAGTGTGTCCGTCTTAGCCTATGGGAGCAAGGTCACGAATCTTATCCTTGGGATCGGGGCTGTGGCTGTGAGCACAGCTGTCCTTCCCCATTTCTCCAGGATGGTTACGATGATGGATTGGAATGGGCTACGGCGTACCCTACTCATATATTCGCGGTTGCTTCTTATGACCACGCTCCCACTGACACTCGCCTTAATTTACTTCTCAGAACCAGTGATTGCAGCGTTTTTTCAGCGGGGCGCATTCACGGCAGCGGATACTCAGTTAGTGGGTTTGGTGCAGGCGATGTGCGTATTGCAACTCCCGCTGTATGTACTGGGCATGCTGTTTTCACGCGTAATATCAGCCTTAAAGGCCAACCAGTTGATGTTGTGGGGCAACGCTATCAACCTCGCCATGTGCATTATTTTAAGTTATGTCTTAATGCAGCGGTTTGGAGTGGTGGGCATCGCCTTGGCTACAAGTCTGATGTATTTCATATCATGCTCTTTCCTGGTGTTTGTTTCATTGCGATTGATAAGGGAGAAGGCGGCTGGACGAGGGTAGAAATAGGTATAGCAGCCAGGAATCGGATATTGTGAATTTGATGTTGCCGAGAATCATCAAAAAAGCTGAAAGAATCTTGAAAACTTGTTTGAGTATCTTTTAACCCAGACGAGATCGTGATGGCATGAATCCTGGCAAAGACTTTCCGGTTAGGCACATGCAAAGGCGACCCTATTACCGGGTTTGTCTGGTTGGCTTCCCCTCAACAAACTTTCCGGAGAACTTAATCGGAGAGCAGGGGGGATGGCCCCAAAAGCCCAATCTGAAAGACGCTTTAAGTTCGGTAGGAACTGGAGAAATTTTCTTACACTCCTTAATGATGAAAGAATCGTTGCAGCTCAAGACTCCCCGCTCCAGACGTTAGAGCTGGACGCTCTTGCCGGAATGACATTTCTAAATATCGGTTCTGGCAGCGGCTTGTCTTCTCTGGCTGCAAGGCAATCGGGAGCAAGGGTTCATTCCTTCGATTTCGATCATGATTCTGTAGGCTGCACCGCCAAATTGAAGCGGCGCTACTTTCCATGCGATGAACAATGGACTGTCGAGCGAGCCTCGGCTCTCGACGAAGGCTACCTGGTATCCCTGGGCAATTTCGACATCGTCTACTCCTGGGGTGTGCTGCACCACACCGGCATGATGTGGGAAGCCATCGATAATACCCATCAGCGGGTGGCCGAAAGAGGGCGTTTGTTTTATCGCGATCTACAACGACCAAGAGGGATGGAACGTACGCTGGAAGTTCATAAAAAAGATAAACAAAACGTTATCTCACTTTTTGCAGCCACTATTTGCCGTTTTTGTCGCGATTCCAAATGAAGCATGGTCTGCTGCTTATTTGCTGGTAACAGGAAATTTTAGACTGTACGTGCATACGGGGACAAGCTACCAGAGTAATCGTGGCATGAGCCGGTGGCACGATATGCTGGATTGGATCAGTGGCTGGCCTTTCGAGGTTGCTAAACCCAAGGACGCATTTAAATTCTGAAGAGAAGAAGATTCGTTCTGTTGGCTATGAAAACTGATGGGGGCAGTATCGGTTGCAACGAATTCGAATTCTTGAAGCTCCCCGGTCATGTCACCATCTTGGAATCATTGTGGCGAAATTCTCAAACTGTGCCCAGAGCTGCATCTCATTACAGATAGAGATTGCCATTCTCCTCAATTCGTTATTGACGTCTGATGTTCTGCTCTCACGCTACGTATAGAGCATAGACGGTTATTCTTCCAAGGAAACTGTGCGTATCACCCTTATTATCACGTCTCTCGAGGCTGGCGGCGCACAACGTGTCATGACTGTCATGGCAAACTATTGGGCAGAGCGAGGAGAAGACGTTACGATCATTACTTTGAGTCCAGAATCCAATGATTGGTACAAGCTGCACCATCGTGTCAAACGCGTGGGATTACGTCTCATATCAGGGCCGACACATATCGCCCAGGCGGTACGTAATAATGTCCAGAGAGTCTGTTGCCTGCGACGAGAACTACGGTTATTACAGCCTCATGCGGTGATATGTTTCCTCGATACCATGAATGTGATTACGCTCATGGCAAGTTCTGGGCTTGGCATACCTGTTATTGTCTCAGAACGCACTGATCCCCGCCAGCACCATATAAACTTGGCCTGGAGTGCATTGCGTGCCTTGTTTTACCGACATGCGAACGCCGTAGTGGTGCAATCAAACACCGTACGTGATTGGGCCAGCAAGTTCCTAAGAACATCGACTGTCCATGTTATTCCCAACCCCATAAAGCCCATGTTTAACGTAATTGAACACCATTCTAACTTCCGAGGTTCCGGTCATATGGTCGTTGCCATGGGACGATTGGGACGGGAAAAGGGGTTCGATCTTTTGATCAAAGCGTTTGGGAAATGCATAACGACGCATTCAGATTGGTCGCTGGTCATCCTTGGTGAAGGCCGGGAACGTCGTAACCTGGAGATCCTCGCTGCTGACTTGAGAATTGCGGATCATGTCAGCATAGCCGGACAGGTTCATGAGCCTGCCGAAACTCTGAGTAGGGCGGATCTTTTTGTGTTGTCTTCCCGATACGAGGGGTTTCCTAACGCTCTGTTAGAAGCGATGGCTTGCAAGCTCCCTGTGATCAGCACTGACTGTCCCAGCGGACCAAGGGATATTGTCCGTGACAACGTGGATGGGGTTTTGGTTCCTCCAAACGATGTAGACGCCTTGGCCGCCGCCATGGATCGCTTGATGGCAGATCAGGCCGAGCGTAAACGGCTTGGGGCGCGTGCCGGTGAAGTCATTCAGCGGTTCAGCATCGAGAGAATAATGAGCTTGTGGGAAAAGGTTTTGATGCAGGCTTGTCCACAGCCCCTCAGCCAGGAGGGCTCGGCTACTGGTGGTCTTGTGAAAAGGTTACGCGAAATTATATGAGACTTCCTAGTCGCAACTTATAAGAGGGGTTTCTTAGAAGAAACGGTAAATCAATGAAGATGGGTAATATTCTTGGCTCTCTGAATGATTGTGAGCAGCAAGGAAGCAGCTGCTCATTGCGAAAGAGATTCGTCAGGATGAACTTCATGCCTTGGTCGCGGTCTAATCGAAAGTGCTCTTATGTCTAAAACTATCCGCGGCACGATGGTGTTGAGCCTTGATTTGGAACTATCGTGGGGGTGGTGTGACAAACTCCCGATAGGGAAGATCGAGGCTCAATCCATAGAGGAGAGAAAGCAAGTCAAACGGCTTCTTGCCCTCCTGGACCATTACGATATTCCAGCTACATGGGCGATGGTTGGGCATCTCATGCTAGAGAGTTGCGTCCGTGACCGCAACGGTCGCGCTCACTCTGACCTGTATCCACAGCCTAACTATTCCTGGTTCCCTAATAATTGGTATTACTTTGATCCATGTACCAATGCCTCTTCAGCGCCAGGTTGGTACGCGCCGGATGTCGTGGGTTGGATTCAACGTGCGCGAGCCCGACATGAAATCGGATCGCATTCATTTGGCCATATCTACTATGGAGACCCGGAATGCAGCTCTCCCATAGCCGAGGCGGATCTGAGGGCGGCTCTTGAAGCAGCGGCTCAAAAGGGTATTGCTCTGAAAAGCTTCGTCTTTCCTCGAAACCAGGTCGGTCATCTGGAAGTTCTCAAGCATTCAGGGCTGAGGGCGTATCGCGGGGCGGAACCTCCTTTTATTTATTCTAGCAACGGCGCTCTAATGAAAGCTATTCACTTCCTGGATCAGTTGTTTGCGCTTCGCCCCAGGCCGGTGCGAGCAGAAGAAACGTTGCCGGGGCTGTGGAATGTTCCCGGAAATCATTCGTACATTCCTCGCTATGGTCTGCGCAAGGTTATTCCAATGGCCAGCCGGGTACTCAAGGGGAAGCGAGGCATCGACCAGGCGGTGAGGACCGGAGGCCTCTACCACTTGTGGTTTCATCCATTCAATCTCAACGTGGACTCATACGCCATGTTGTCAGGCTTAGACGAGATATTTTCCCATGCCAATAGCATGCGTGAGAAAGGGCTTCTGGACATTCTCACCATGGGTGAATATGCCGAGCGCCTCGAGAAAGAAAAGCGAAGGGTGCTTCGATTTCAACGCGGGGAGAACTCTGTCGGTACAGATGAATTACGCAGGCGTATCTTGGCCCAGGTACAGGAACTTACCAGGGATCCGTCTTGACGTGCTGCAACTTGTTGGGAAAACAAACGGTACATTAATGAAGATTTTTTTTCTTCTTCGTTCCCTGAATTACGGAGGTGCGGAGCGGCAACTGGTGCTCCTTGCAAAGGGGCTTCGTGATCGCGGACATGATGTCGTGGTCGCGACCTTTTACTCCGGAGGACCGTTGGAGAAAGAATTACTGGAGGCGAGGGTACGGATCCGCCCGTTGCAGAAGCGAGGGCGGTGGGATATGCCCGTCTTTCTATTCCGATTGACCAGAGTCTTGCGGGAGGAGCGTCCGGATATACTGCATAGCTATCTTACCGATCAGAACCTCGTGGCAGGCCTTCTCAAGCCCTTGTTTCCTTCTATCAAGATTGTATGGGGAGTTCGATGCGCCCTGGTGGACTTTGATCAGGTCGACTGGTTCTCTAGGCTGAGTTTCAAGCTGACTTGCCTGCTGTCCAGATTCGCGGACGCCATCATTATGAATTCTCAGGTCGGGCGCGAGTATCATGTGACCATGGGGTATCTTGCCGAGAAGACGGCCGTAATTCCAAATGGAATCGATACGGAGAGATTTCGTCCTGATCATGAGTCGCGAACACGCATACGATCAGAATGGGGAATCACTGAGCATGAGAAGCTCATTGGTCTCGTAGGGAGGTTGGATCCCCTAAAGGACCACCCAATCTTTCTTGAAGCCGCCGCTTTACTGGCGAAGAAACGCAAGGATGCACGATTCGTATGCGTTGGAGGCGGACCTGATGAGTATCGGAAACGTCTTCAGGTGCTCGCGCAGAATTTAGGGGTGAAAGATCGCTTACTGTGGATCGGGACGCGCGAAGACATGCCCCATATCTACAATGCCTTAGATATTGCCGTTAGCAGTTCTTATGGAGAAGGGTTGTCGAATGTCATCTGCGAAGCGATGGCTTGCGGAGTACCTTGTGTGGTCACGAACGTCGGTGACTCAGCATGGGTGGTCGGCGATCAGGGTGAGGTGGTGCCACCCAAAAACTCCGTTGCCCTCATGAACGCCATCGCAAAATTGCTGGACCACAAAGCGTACGATTCGGTGCAAATTCGACAACGGATCGTGGGCCAATTATCTGTAAGCAGCCTGGTCGACAACACGGAACACATTCTGTCTTTATTGCTTGACGGTGCGGTGTCGCCTGAGGGTCTACCCTTGCGGCGTACAAAAGATTTCCAGAACGGTTGCTGCCGGTAAGCAATGCCACTGAAGCAGCTGAAAACTTTAGCACGGTGACCCTCACGAAGTGATGCATGTCGAGTCAAACTTTCCAGAGTCTTCTACTCGACCATGAGTCTATTGATCCGGCAAGACATTTCACTCCGGTGCCATGATGACAGGAACCTACTACCGTAATCTGCTGACTGTCATGTCCGTGGCCATTTTTTATACAAATGTGCCGATCTACACGAATATGATCGCTACTAATGCCAAAGAGTCAGCCCCCATACTCTGGGTGATCGGTTTATGCGCATTGTCATTGCCGTTGCTGATCGGGCAAATGTTGAGATCAAACATTTGGAAGTCGCCGCTCGTTCTCTGGTGTTTTGGTTATGCGTGGATTACGGTGATGTGGTTTTTCCTATCCTCACAATCTGACATGCCGTGGCAGGAAGTGCGGTGGCGATTTCTCACGATTATTGAACTTTTTGTGTTTCTGGCACTGTTCGCAAATCCGGACGCGATCGGATTGGTGCGGCAAACTCTTGCAGCTGCTGTGCTTTTTGGGGTAGCGCTCAATGTTTATGAACTCTTCGTTCCCTTATCCTTTAGCAGCCTTCCCGGCCGTTCAACCGGGCTTTACCTGAATCCAAATCAATCTGGGGAAGCATTGGTAATGGGGATGCTCTTCGCCGTCACTATTTTGCCTTCATGGGTTAGGGGGCCATTCATTCTGATAACGGGGATAGGAGTTTTTACAACGTTCTCACGCGGAGCCATTCTGCAATGGGTGATAGTCGTCGTGGGCTTCATGCTTATGGGCAGAGTCGGCCTGAAAAATGTTCTGCTGTCGATCTCAATGAGTCTTTTGCTCGTGGCCCTTGTGTTGTTGCCGCGATGGGATGAATTGCTCACTACTTTAGGGAATTCCGGCGTGATCAATAAGAACGTGGAAGAGCGGTTGGATTGGTTTACGGATCCATCCGGTGTATCTGATTATTCGAGTTGGGAACGCAAATATCTGGCGAAACAAGCCTGGGATAAAACCGCTGACCACCCGTTCCTGGGAAATGGGACCGGATCATCCCGTGAGATGGCCGCAGGAGCGCACAATCAATATCTGATGTTCATGCAAGACCATGGTCTTTTGGGTGCTGCGATTTTGCCGCTGCTGGTCCTGGCCGTGACCTGGCGGGCGCGCGGAGAGGCAAGAGGTGTAGCCATTGTCTTCGGCTGTATCATAATTGTTAGAGGCTTCTTCTCGCACGACATCCTTAATCAAGCGGAATCCCTCATGCTGTTCGCTTTAATGGCCATCATGTCGTCAAGTCGCGAGACTGAAATGGAACAAACCCTATCCATAGCGACTGCAGAGGTAACAGCACCTCGGGTTTTGGCTAGAACCTAACGATCTTCCGCACCTCGGATTTGTGATGCAGAATCGGCGGTGGACAAGCAACATCCTTCTAATACTTGGAGGAACTCTCATTGCCTTTCTATTAGGCGAAATTGGATTACGTCTGACTGGTATTTCCTATCCGAGCTTCTATCAATCGGATAGCGAGTTAGGGTCATCATTAATCCCCGGATCCGAAGGTTGGTGGAAGAAAGAAGGCAAAGCGTACATACGTATCAACAGTGCAGGCTTACGCGATCGAGAGCACGCTTATGCCAAATCGGATCGTACCGTGCGTATTGCCGTCCTGGGAGACTCTTTTGCGGAAGCCATGCAAGTACCCATGGAGGAGGCTTTTTGGTCAGTTCTTGAGCGTGAGATCAAAGGCTGTCCAATGTTGGAAGGACGTGAACTTGAAGTTATTAATTTCGGCGTGTCTGGATATGGCACAGCGCAGGAACTCCTCACTCTCCGTCATCGAGTGTGGTCGTATGATCCCGATATCGTTCTGTTGGCATTTTTCTCCGGCAACGATGTCAGGAACAACTCAAGGGCTCTTGAAAAAGAAGACATGAGGCCATTTTTTCTCTTTAAGGACGGGCATCTCATTCCCGACCTCAGTTTTCGTGACTCGGCCGTCTTTCGTTCTTCGCAGACTTGGATAGCCGGGTGGAAATATCGGATAAAGAGTGTTTCGAGGATTTATCAAGTGCTCAGCCAGGCCAGAGCGATTGCCACAGCCCCACGAGACAGTTCCACTGAGACCGGTCTGGATTCCACGGTCTATTACGAACCACGAGATGAGGCTTGGAAGGAAGCATGGGTGCTTACCGATCGATTGATTCTAGCCATGCGAGATGAGGTCAAGGCTAAAGGCGCGACGTTCTTAGTGGTAACTTTAAGCACTGGTTCGCAGGTCCATCCGGATGCTGCAGTCCGTCAGAGTGTTGAGAGTCATCTAGGTGTGCCGCATTTGTTTTATCCAGACTTTCACATTCGAGACCTGGGGCAGCGTGAGGGTTTCGCAGTCCTAAATTTAGCACTCCCTTTTCAAGTGTATGCGCAGGAACACGGAATGTTTTTACACTTTGAAAGCTCTGGAATGGGAACAGGTCACTGGAATACCGAGGGGCATCGCCTTGCAGGAGTACTGATTGCCCAGAAGCTGTGTGGAGAGCTTCTCCAAAGAGTACCCTCACGCTCATAGACATCTGAGAACCGCTCAGCGCCTTCTCTTGTGTTTTCTCATCACAACTGGAGTTCAGTCCAATGCCACTTCTTGCTCCTTCGTTTTTGAACGTCACGGAACTACTGCCACGGCTGGTGTCCAAGAGGTCAATTCACTCACAACGTTTGACCAATGGGAAGCTGAACAGGCCGATTTCCATAGCTTTTATAATCACAGGTATCGGTTGGGGTGGCGCTGAGGGGATGTTATATCGGCTCCTGTCCCGCCTGGATCGGACACGATTCACAGCCACGGTTATAACACTCATTGACGTGGGTCCCCAGCCACTTATCGAGAAGATCCAATCTTTGGGAATTTCGGTACGATGCTTAGGAATGCAACCAGGAAGGCCAAGCCTAGTGTCTTTGCTGCGGCTGACTCGCTGGTTGCGGGAAAACCCGCCGGATCTGATTAGCACGTGGCAATACCATGCCGACTTAATCGGTGGTTTAGCGGCTCGTTTGGCCGGGGGGATCCCAGTGGCGTGGGGAATTCGCCAGAGCGATCTCAACCGCGAAGGAAATGGACGCCTGACTTTTCTCACCGTGAGAATGTGTGCACTGTTATCTCGATGGCTGCCGGTTCGAATTGTCTGTTGTTCAGAGGCCTCGCGGCAGGTCCATGCAGCATCAGGATATGTAGCTAAGAAGATGGTGGTGATTCCTAACGGATATGATCTTGGAACATTCAGGCCGGATTCAGTGGCACGCGTGGCGATCCGGAAGGAATTACACATTCCCGAGGATGCCCCAGTCATCGGCTTGGTGGCTCGCTTTCATCCGCAAAAGGACCATCGAAACTTTTTTCAGGCTGCGAGGTTGCTCCATAAGGACAGGCCTGATGTCTATTTCGTGCTGTGTGGGCTCGAAGTGAATTGGGAAAACAAAACACTGACCAGCTGGATCGAGGAAGCGGGAATCAGAAAACGGGTCTTGCTGCTCGGACGGCGGGAAGATATTTCGAAGCTCACCGCTGCCTTTGACATTGCGTGTTTGTCTTCCTCATACGGGGAAGGCTTCCCGAACATCGTCAGCGAGGCGATGAGTTGTGGTGTCCCCTGTGCGGTGACTGATGTGGGAGAAGCCGCATTCATTGTGGGGCAAACAGGTCGGGTAGTCCCGCCGAGAAATCCGAATGCGTTGGCCGCATCTTTGCGGGAGTTGGTCGATCTCGGCCAGGAGGGCCGTAGCCGGCTTGGCGTTGCGGCCCGCCAAAGGGTTAAGGAGCGGTTCAATTTACCGCAGATTGTTGCGCAGTACGAAAGCCTCTTTCAGGAACTCGCAGGTGACGTTGGGGGAGAGGTAGGATCCCGTGTGTCTCTGCTATGAATTCTCTTCATCATGAACAACGAAGTTTTGTTCGTGACCAGTTCGCGCAGCAGTATCACAAATATCATCAGCGTCGACGCATAAGTTCAGTTGGACCATCTAGCCCAATGTCCTAGCTTCCGGGAAGAGGTTGTAACCTATGTGTGGCATTAGCGGATTGCTCGATACGTCTCGCCGGTGCGGGAACCATGAGCTTCAGCGAACCGTTCTGAAGATGGTGAATACCCTTCACCACCGCGGACCGGACGATGTGGGGACATGGGCAGATGCCGAAACCGGGATTGCGTTAGGGCATCGACGCTTGTCCATTGTGGACTTGTCGCCAGAAGGCCACCAGCCGATGCATTCTGTCTGTGGACGGTATGTGATCAGTTTCAACGGCGAGGTGTACAACTTCCAGGAACTGCGCCGTGAATTGGAAGAATTGGGCTATACCTTCCGTGGCCATTCGGATACTGAGGTGATGCTGTCCTGCATTTCCCAATGGGGGATTCTCCCGGCGGTGAGACGCTTTAACGGGATGTTTGCGTTCGCCTTGTGGGATCGCCAAGAACGTGAGCTCCACCTTGTGCGTGATCGGTTCGGCGAGAAGCCGCTCTACTATGGATGGATCGGCGGGGTGTTGGTGTTCGGTTCAGAACTCAAGGCCTTGAGGGCTCATCCTGGCTTCACTATGGAGGTGGATCGCAACGCCTTGGCGCTGTTTCTGCGGCATAACTACGTTCCCGCTCCCCACTCCATCTATAAAGGTATCTGGAAGGTCATGCCGGGAACGATTGCGACAATTACCAAGGCGGATGTCGGCCGTTCTCCAAAAGCCATTCCCTATTGGTCCGTTCGATCCGCAGTAGATCAAGGGTTGGCCGATCCATTTACTGGTTCCGATACCGAGGCCGTTGCTTGCCTGAATGAGTTGCTGAAAGACACGGTCAAACACCGGATGGTCGCGGATGTGCCACTGGGTGCGTTTCTTTCGGGCGGCATCGATTCTTCGACGATCGTTGCTCTCATGCAGGCCCAGAGCGGGAGGCCCGTCCAAACCTTCACGATCGGCTTTCATGAGACAGCCTTTAACGAAGCCGAACATGCAAAAGCGGTGGCGCGGCACTTAGGTACAGCACACACCGAACTGTATGTCACCCCGGAAGAGACGATGGCGGTCATTCCGAAGCTGCCATCCCTCTATGACGAACCGTTCGCCGACTCTTCACAAATTCCGACGTTTTTGGTTTCCGAATTGGCGCGGCGGGATGTGACTGTGGTCTTGTCGGGCGATGCTGGAGATGAACTCTTCGGTGGCTATGAACGGTACTTTTTGGGGTACAGCATCTGGAACAAGATCGGGTGGATTCCTGAAATGGCCAAGACTCCCATGGCGCGTGGGCTACGTATGTTCTCCGCTCAATCGTGGGATAAGTTATTTCAAATAATGGATCCACTGCTCCCGAAGCCTCTTCGGTATCGAAACCCTGGCGAGAAGCTCCATAAGCTTGCCCAGATGCTGACAGCCGGAGGGGCCGATGGTTTGTACGTACTCATGGGCTCGCATTGGACCGACCCGGCTTCGGTGGTCATTGGGGGGGCGGAACCTTTGACGGTCTTTACAGATCCATCAGCCCGAATGGACCGCCTGCATCTCCAGGAACGTATGATGTACCTGGACACGATGTCGTACTTACCGGACGACATCCTCGTCAAAGTGGATCGGGCAAGCATGGGGGTCAGTCTGGAGTCCCGTGTGCCGTTTTTAGATCATCGAATTGCCGAGTTCGCGTGGCAGCTTCCGTTATCGATGAAAATCCGCAATGGTCAGGGAAAGTGGCTCTTGCGACAACTTCTCTACAAGTATGTCCCCGCGGCGCTCATCGAACGACCAAAGATGGGGTTCGGCGTGCCGATCGACGCCTGGTTGCGTGGTCCTTTGCGGGAATGGGCCGAGGCGCTGCTGGACGAGAAAAAATTGCGGGATCAAGGGTTCTTCTATCCAGATCCCATCCGAGAAAAATGGAACGAGCATCTCTCCGGAACCTCTTCCTGGCAATACCACTTGTGGGATGTGCTGATGTTCCAGGCTTGGCTGGAACAGGAATGGCGGGGACGCTGAGTTCGTCAGGGAAGGAGAGGGTGTTGCCGAAAAAGTGATGACCACGGTGGCGACCATTGAGGCAGGAGCGCATCGTTGAGACTACGCACTCCGCATAAGGCCATGAACGCGCTTCCCTCCTGAATCAAGCCTTAGGATTTGCGAAATCGCCGCTTATTCGGGATTTCATAAAACAGTCACAAACTCCAGGGGGTGGTGCATTTGCAGAAACCCTCTGTGAGGCAGACAGAATTTTGACGATACTGGTGCAGGGTTCCAACAAAAGACCCAGGCGACGCATGCCTCGGAAGGTTTGGCGGCCATCTGGGTCGGATGAGGATTCAAATGTCCAAGATTAGTGTGCATGTGTTGCAGACGCTAGATCTCGATAGTGAAATGGCTATCAGCCTTGAGGCCCCCAAGGGTTGTGTCTTCGCCGGTGGCCTCACTGCTGAATGCTTGAACACGACATCAGAATTGGAGGCATTCTCAGGGGAATGGCGAGAGTTCTTCCGACGTATCGGGTGCCAGACCCCATTCCTCAGTGTGGAGTGGATGGCGTCCTGGTGGAGGCATTGGGGCGGAAAAAACCGACTATTCATTGTGACGGTGCGGCAAGGGTCAGGGCGGCTCGTTGCGATCGCTCCCTTCTATGTTCGTCGTTCAGTGTTTGGGCCGCTGGGACCACGCGGCCTTTGTTTTCTGGCTCATAAATGGGTTGGATCCGACCATCTGAATATTTTGATAGATCCTGAATATGAGCAGCCCGCCATTCAGGCGCTTCTTGGTTTTCTGGCGCAACGGCGGGCGGAATGGGATTACATCGAATTGGCTGACGGCGAAGAAGCATCGCCAGCGTTCGTGCGTCTTTGCGAGGGGTTTCAGTCGATTGGCATGACGCAGCGGGTCACTCACACCGAGACTTGTCCGTATACAGCGCTGCCGTCTTCTTTCGAAACGTATCTAGCTGGCGTGGGGTCGAATCTTCGGTATAACTTTCGGCGGCGGCGGCGGGCGCTTGAGCGCGAAGGCGAATTCAAGTTTATGGTCCTAAGGAACCAGGCCGAACTGCAAGAGCGCTTTGGCGAGTTCGTTCGGTTGCACAGACTGCGGTTTGAGCGCCAGCTTAAGTACAGTTCATTTCTTGCGCCGCATATCCAAGACTTTCATGCCGACGCGCTCAAGCACATGGCGGCCAATGGCATGGCTCGGTTGTTTCTGCTGCAGGTAAACGGAAAGGCCGTTGGGGCTCTCTATGGGTTCTCGGTCGGCAAGACCTTTTCTTTTTACCAGACCGGGATAGATCCAGCTTGGCAACGTCTGAGCGTCGGTCTGGTCATGATGGGCTGTGCCATCGAAGAGGCTATCCGGACCGGGCACGAACGGTTTGATTTTTTGCGCGGGGATGAAGCGTACAAGTTTCAATGGGCGCAGGATTCCCGACGTGCGGCGACCCATTATTTCTTTGACCGCCGGTTGCGAAGTCAATGTGCATGGCCAGAAGTTTTGGCTGTACGATACCTGAAGCAGCTGGCTAGGAGATCAATCGCGATAGTTCGCGGGCTTCTCCCACAACGAAATTTGGACCGATTCGTCAATTTCGTCGATGCAAGTATCAATCGCCCATCATCCGACTGAATGCTGATGTTCCCCTGATTTTGCAGGCACCGAGCCGGAATAATCCTCCGAACGAGGTGAGTGGCTTCTCAACCGGGAAAAGTCCATCCCCCGGCGAGCGTTACCCCTGTGTGTGGGCGGTATTGTTTAGGTTTGCCAGTGGGCTAGGGGTTTATCAGAGAGAGATGGATGCAATTCTGTAATCCGAAACCTTCCCGCGCGATGTTCAAGGAGAATCTCATGGCAGGCAATATACGGGGTACCATGGTGCTGAGTCTGGATCTTGAGCTGTCGTGGGGACGATTCGACAAGGTCCCCGTCAATGCACTCGATGCTCAATCTCTGGAGGAACGAAAGCACATCAAGAGTCTCCTTGCGCTCATGGACCGTTATGAAATACCAGCTACCTGGGCGATGGTTGGACATCTCATGTTGGATAGCTGTGACCGCGATCAAGGCGGTCATGCCCACGGAGAGATTCGTCCTCGTCCTCGATTCTCATGGTTTCCCCGCGATTGGTTCTGCTTTGACCCATGCACGAGAGGATCTCTTGCTCCCGGTTGGTATGCCCCGGATATCCTGGATTGGATAAGGGAAGCGCAAGTCCCCCACGAAATTGGGTCTCATTCCTTCGCGCACATCTATTACGGAGATCCTGAGTGTACGTCTTCAATCGCCCGGGCAGACATCCAAGCTGCTGTCGAAGCGGCTGCCAAGAGGAATGTCGTTCTGAAGAGTTTCGTGTTTCCCAGGAACCAGGTCGGTCATCTGCAGCTTCTGAAGAGTTTCGGCCTTCGGACTTACAGAGGGGCAACGCCCGAGATCGTTCCATGGACCAAAGGCGCGCTGCGCCGAGGCGCTAACTTTCTGGACCAGCTGTTCGCTCTACCGCCACGGAAGGTGCGCGCGGAAGAAGTCATGCCGGGACTTTGGAATATCCCCGGCAATCACCTCTATATGACGCGGCGTGGGATTCGTAAGTACATTCCGATCGCAAGCCGAGTGCTCAAAGGTAAACGGGGTATCGACCGAGCGGTGAAGACCGGGGAACTCTACCACCTCTGGTTCCACCCGTTCAATCTCAACTTTGACTCGGACATGATGCTCTCGGGTTTGGAAGAAATATTCTCCTATGCTCACCAATTGAGGGAAAAAGGACTTCTCGATATTTTGACCATGGACGAGTATGCGAGGCGCCTGGAGAGAGAAAAGAGACAACCTCCTGCCCCTTCGTTAAGAGTCATGCCGTCGCTGGTACGCTCCTCGGTTATGTAGGTCCGACACTGTTCTTCAGGCGGTCCATGCAGTCGATCGTCCTTATTTTCCTGCAAGAGGAGCGATTTTAGAGCCGAGCCCCTTTTGCTTCCTACTTGTCGTTCGACGTGGAAGAGGTCGCCCAAGAGATCCTGAACTTCAGCGTGATGGTTTATATCAGGGCAGCCGTTAATTCCCTCCTTGCGAACGGCAAAGATCCTCAGTTCCGTGATTTGTGACGTCTTTAAAGGAACGTCCTGGAATAACTGTTCTGCCGAAATGTTCTCCATTTAGTTAGGCTGACCATTTTATTTGGGGGAGCGTACGCGATGACTCCAAGGCCGATTCGTTTGGTCCATATCATGACCGTGCCGTATTCTTTTACCTATCTTGCCGGGCAGGTGAGTTACATGAAAGCTCGCGGGTTTGAGATATACGGCCTATCAGCACCGGGTGAGCTTCTGTCCCTGTTTTCAGAAAGAGAAGGGATATCTGTTCAGGCGATAGAGATGACAAAACGTATTACGCCGCTCCTCGATCTCGTGGCCCTTCTCAGGATTTGGCGATGGCTACGCCGGGTGCGGCCGGACATTGTTCATGGGCACACTCCCAAAGGCGGCTTTCTCGGCATGCTCGGTGCGTGGTTAGCCCGAGTTCCCGTCCGCATTTATCATATACGGGGTCTGCGGTTTGTGACTGCGACAGGCTGGAAACGCCATCTGCTGGTATGGATTGAAAAGTTGTCCTGTCGGTTCGCTCATGAAGTGTTGTGTGTCAGTGCGTCTTTGCGGGCCCAAGCTGTGGCTGATGGCCTCTGCTCCGCCGAGAAGATCAAGGTTCTTGGGGGAGGGAGTGGCAACGGAGTCGATTCGATCAATCGCTTCAACCCGTCGAAGGTTCTCGCGTCTTCCCGAAGCGAAATACGAGCAAAGTATGGCATTCCGAACGATGCTGCCGTACTGGGGTTTATCGGCCGGATGGTCTGGAGCAAAGGCATTGTCGAACTGGCCGAGGCGTGGCGTTCTCTGCGAAACGAATATCCATACTTGCACCTTCTGATGGTCGGCCGGGCTGAGCCAGAGGACCCTCTCCCTGCAGAGGTCGAAGAGTTGCTCCGTCGAGATCCGCGCATTCATCTCACCGGTGAGGAATGGAATACGCCGCCACTGTATGCCGCCATGGATATTGTGGTCTTACCGACGTATCGAGAAGGGTTCCCGAATGTTCTCCTTGAAGCCGCCGCGATGAGCTTGCCCGTAGTCGCAACCGCTGTCCCAGGCTGTGTTGATGCTGTCCAGAACGGGATCACCGGAACACTTGTCCCGCCCTACGACTCGCAGAGGTTGGCAGAAGCGATCAAAGGGTATCTCGAAAATCCAGAGTTGCGCCGTCAGCATGGCTCGGCCGCGCGCGAACGCGCGGTGCGTGAATTTCGTCAAGAAACGATCTGGCTTGCGATGTATGAGGAATATCTCCAGTGCCTGCTGAAGAAAGAACTGGCTCCGCCCGTCTTAAATTCTGCCCAAGGCCTATCTCCTAATGGCCAATCGGAATCGGCACTGGGTAGCCGGGGACGCACCGGAGATCGAGCCGCTCCTGCCTAAAATCCAAATGAATGACGGATGCTCTGCACGAGCCATGTGCACTTCACGTATCCAACCATAATCGATCTGCTGTCACAGGAATTCTGCTGAAACAGTAATAAGGCAGGGCATTTCTCAACGTCAAGGATGCGCATCAACCCAAGCGTTTTTAAAGACCGGTAAGGACTACCACCATGCTCGAAACACTTCGCAATTTGAACCGGCAGATCAAATGGTATCGGCCCCTGGGGTTGTTCCAGTCTGTGAAACAAAGGAGTGACACCTCACTGGATCAGACGATGGGCAGAGTCCGGATGGGAGGAATGTCCAGTCTGCGTGTCATAAATACCCCAAGCACTGTTCAGCAAGCTGCTTACGTAGAGGCAGCGGCTACAGTTCAGCCTCTTACCGAAATTTCAGATGGTTTCCTGAACCTCAAGAGGCGAGTACTGATCCTTGGTGTGGGTCCACTTGCAATTGATCTCTGTGAAGTGCTCTTGTCCAGGCGAAGCCACTTCAGTGAGGTCGTAGGATTTCTCGATAAGGATGCAAGCCGTGTCGGGGAACGGTTGGTGAATCCAAGTATCATCGGAACCTACGACCAGTTGTTCGACATCGTGCGACAACACCAGGTTCGTACCATCGCCGTCTGTTTGGAAGACCGGCGCGCGCTTCTTCCCGTTCAAACGCTCCTCAATATGAAAGTGATGGGTCATGATGTCGTCGACGGACATTATCTATTTGAAGAGGTATCCGGACGTTTGTCGATTGACCATCTCAAGCCTAGCGCGTTGATTTTTTCGGTAGGTTTCAGCAGGCGGAGAATCACGAGGTGGGTGAAGCGTTTCCTCGATGTCGTGGTGTCAGCCATTGGGCTAACGATGCTATCGCCGCTCTTTGTCCTTCTCGGTGTGATTATTATACTGGACTCCAGCGGCCCAATATTCTATCGGCAAATGCGCGTAGGATTATGCGGTCAAACCTATATGATTTGGAAACTTCGCTCCATGCAGCACGATGCCGAGAAAAGTGGGCCTCGCTGGGCATCGACTCGGGATCCGCGAGTGTCTCGAGTCGGCCGGTGGCTTCGAAAGTGGAGATTGGATGAGCTGCCCCAGCTCATAAATGTCTTGAAAGGCGAGATGAGTCTCGTCGGGCCTCGACCTGAGCGACCCGTGTTCGTCAGTGAACTGCGGAACAGTATTCCCTATTTTGATCTCCGCCATGCCGTCAGACCTGGAATCACCGGCTGGGCCCAGACTCGTTTTCGTTACGGCGCCTCGCCGGAAGACTCGCACATTAAACTTCAATATGATCTCTATTATGTGAAACACTTGTCGCTCATGTTGGACCTACGGATCATGGTCAATACAGTCAAAGTTGTGTTATTTGGAGAGGGAGCACGTTAGCCATTGTTTGCCCGTGCATCAGTACATGCTCATTTTCCGCCCCCCTCTCTCTTGAGGGGGGAGCCGGTGTCAATTGATCCTGGCACACACTCGGTCAAGCACAGAATGGTGGAGAGTGACTTCATATTGGAAGGGGAACAAGGCGCATGAATACCTCACCGGTCTCGATTGATGCGGATGTTGTGATTGTGGGGGCTGGAGTCGCTGGGGCCAGTGCCGCAGCCGTCCTTGCGCGGAAGGGTGTGCGTGTGATGCTCATTGACTCACGCCAAACCTATCCGGCGTGCTTCATGGCCGAGAAAATTGAACCCGACCAAGCACAACTCTTCCGTAAGTTTGGCTTGATGGAGGGACTTCTGCCCTTCGCCAGTCGCATTAATGAAGTGATCAGCGCCCGAAGCGGGGAGGTTATCCGGGTATTGCATTTGGAACAGTACGGTATATTTTATCAGAACATAGTAAACGCAATTCGAGCCCAAATTGCTTCAACGGTTACGTGGAAAATTGGCCGGGTTCTGGACATCGTTCCTGGTCCGGATGTCTCGCGGCTGACGCTCATGGGAGGTGAAACGATCGCGGCCCGCCTTATCGTGCTTGCCTGCGGCCTAGGGGGCAATCTTCAGGCAGGTCTCGGCATTCACAAACGTATGATTCGCGAGGGTCAGTCGTTTGCCATCGGATTCAATATTTCACGAGAGAATGGGCAGCCGTTTTTGTTCGATGCGCTCACATATTACCCGGATGGGATTGCTACGCGAATCGCGTTTCTGACTTTGTTTCCTATCCGAGACGTGATGCGAGCCAACTTCTTTGTGTATCGATCCCCGGGAGAGGAATGGGTGAAACGGTTCAAGCAGGAACCACACGAGGAGCTCATGCGTGCGCTTCCCGAGTTGGTCCGGCTCACCGGCCCTTACCGCATTACAAGCAGGGTTGAGATGTGTCCTGTCGATCTGTATGGGGTGAGTGGGCACATTCAGCCAGGGCTCGTGCTCATCGGCGACGCATACCAGAGCGTCTGCCCAACGACCGGCTCAGGTTTGAGTAAGGTACTCACGGACGTGGACGTGCTTTCCGAGTGCGTGCCAAAGTGGCTTCAAACGCCGGGCATGGGCAATGAGAAACTCTCGGACTATTATGCCCACCCCCGAAAAACTGCGTGCGACACGAAATCGATTCGGACAGCTCAGTACTGCCGTGCATTGTCCACAAATTCATCATTCCTTTGGCAGATCCACCGCGAACTCCGGTACTTTGGAGTACGCTTGCTTGGCTGGGCGAAACACTCAACCACGGTCACGACTGGCGACAGAGGAACATTCCACATGCTGAAGGATCGCGTTATCAATACCGTCGTTTGCCTGCTGCGCAAATGGGCGGGCAGGTTCGTTTTCACGAGGTACGTTGGACAAGACGGCTGCATTAACGCGGCCATGGCATTCATGACGTGGAACCAAGTTGAGGGGAATTATCTCGAATTCGGCGTCTGGAAGGGCAGGTCATTTGCGGCGGCATATCACGCGCAGATGTACAATCGGGGCAGGCACCTCGCCCTGGCCTATGACACCCCTGAGTATCGACGCTGGAAAGAGAACCGTCCACGGTTTTTTGCGTTCGACTCTTTTGAGGGCCTACCCGGCGGACCAGGCGAACGCCACGTCGACTATCATGAAGGTTCATACCAATGTCCGGAAGACCGATTCAGGACGAACCTTGTCGCAGCCGGGGTCGATCTGAAAGATGTAGTGACTGTGCCCGGATACTACGACAAGTCGCTCAATGCTGAGACTAAAGATAGATATGGGTTGCGCAAGGCGGCCGTCGTGATGATTGATTGCGATCTCTACGAATCGACGGTGCCGGTGCTGGATTTCATTACCGATTTGGTAGGACAGGGTACGATCCTCATTTTTGACGACTGGTTCCGGTTCCGCGGGAGTCCCGAATGCGGCGAACAGCGGGCCTGCCGCGAGTGGTTGGCAAAGAACCCGCAGATCGAACTGATTGAATACTGGCGAGAGGGTCCGCAGGCGGTGAGTTTCCTTGTCAACATGAAGAGTCGGCCATGAGCAACCCGGGCAGGATGCTAGAAAAGTTCTGCAGCGATGCTCATTGCGAGGTAGAACTGACAATGGGGGGCGGCGACGCCAGAAGACCTTGCAGGACGGGCCCAACAAGGATTGAGGTAGGATGAAGTTTTTTATTAGGATGAACACTGTGCGCTGGACCTTCAACCTGCTATTCGCTTTGATAACAACCTTCGAGGCTGCGGCGGTGGAGCTTCCTTCACATCATGATGTATACAGGATTGGACCAAACGACGTCATTCGAGTTCAAGTGTTCGGTGAAGAAGACTTGACTGTGGAGAGAAAGGTAGGTGGCGATGGGAAAATTGACTACCCTCTGTTGGGCGCCGTGCCTGTTGAAGGCAAGACGGTTGAGGAAATCCAGCGTCATCTGACCACACAGCTGGCATCCGGATATCTCCGCCGCCCGGAGGTAAGCGTCTCCATCATCCGCCATCGGAACTTTTACGTTGGGGGCGAGGTGAAGACCCCGGGCGGCTTTCCGTATGAAGAGGGGTTGACGATCCAAAAAGCGATTGCCATGGCCGGGGGGGGCACCGAAAAGTCAGACAAGGCGGGGATTAAAGTGAAGCGACTGCACGGTCAAGCTCCTGAAACCCTGGAACTGGCGCCTGATGCTCTTGTCATGCCGGATGATCTGATTTATGTAGCGCAAGCCCAGAAGTTCTATGTCAACGGAGAAGTGAAAAAACCAGGGGACTATTTCTATGAGAAAGGGCTGACGGTGCATAAAGCCATTACGATGGCCGGAGGCTTTACCGACAAGGCTTCGAAGTCATCGACGAAGGTGTTACGCATCATCAACGGTAAGGAGCATACGATTGAGATCTCCCTCGATGCTCTGGTGCTGGCTGAGGACATTATCGTGGTACTTCAGCGTTTCTTCTAATGAGAATATAAGCCTTCACGAACCAGGTTCCTCCAATGTATGCATGCGCCTACTTTGGAACATTTGGGGACGATGTTCACCTCTTCCGTCGCTTCGCAACTCTACCGAATCTGCTAGATTTATAAGGGTATTACCGGTTTTCAGAGTTGCGGGTATCAATGTTGCTTTGAATTTTGGTCACGAATACCGACCTGGTAGTTGGTATCAACCTGGTTGGCGATGGAGGACCAAGATGCAAGCAACAAGCATAGCTCAAGTGCTACAACGTATCTTCTCTTCTCGCGCCGAGACTTCTTTGTCTCGGTTAGTACGCTTCTTTGTATCCGTGAGCGTTCTCATGCCTCTGGGGAGTGAAGCGGCAACCTATTACACGAATAACACCGGCAATGACAGCTACTCTTGTGCATTAGCCCAGAATGTGGGGACGCCAAAGCTCACAATCAATGCGGGGAAGAACTGCCTTACAAAGCCGGGCGATACCCTCATTGTCGGAGACGGTACCTATGTCGAGAACGAGATCGATATGACGGTGAGCGGCGCGGCCGGGAGTCCTATTACCATCAAGGCCGAACATGCGTTGTTGGCGATTCTGAGTTCAACGTCTGGAAACAGCTGCGGTCCCAATATCGCGTTCTATGCCAGCTATATTGTCATTGATGGGCTTCGAGGCGAGATCAATGTGGCGGATCCTGCCTGCGGGACGAATAGTGCGGCAGGGGCTTTCGTGCGAATGTGGAGTTCGTCGAATCCCTCCATCAGTGGCAGCAGCACGACCGGGTATGTCGGAGGCGTGGTGAGAAACTGCCAGGTCGATGCGTCTAGCCATCGTGGCGTCGGGATCAAAACGAATCAGGACAACAGCCTCGTCGAAAACTGTCTCATGCACTCCAGCCTCGAAGCCTTTAATGGGATCAATCAAATTTTCCGTAACAACTATATCGACACCAATGATGCCTGGGGCGATGAATTCACCATTAAGGGGGGAGCGCGGAACGGTCAGTTCTACAACAACGTCTTGCACAAAACGGGAGGGTGGCGGGCCCTGGTCCTTGGTGGCAACTCAGGGGTGGCTACCGGCATCTGGGATACGAGCACCGCGTATGAGTGCTTCAACTGTGTCGCCTACAACAATGTCGTTGTCGTTGATAGTGGATCGGGGTCGTATGCGCTCGTGCTGGCTGGCTGCTATGCCTGCGCAGTCTACAACAATATCGTTATCAATGGTTCTCTCAATTTTATGAAGGGGGGCGATTCTGGTGGCAGTGGGCCGCAGCCCTTCCCTGCGAACTCGATTGTCGAGAACAATATCTTCTACTGCGGCGGGGCGGCGGCGCACACCGGGACAACTTACACCGGCTTCTTTACAGAAGACTATAACAACTTCTACACCTGCACTGGGACGCCCTCGCAGGTACATGCGATCACCGGCGATCCTCAATTCCTCAACCTGCAGTCGGACTGGCACCTCAGTTCGGGCAGCCCGGCCCTCGGGTCCGGGGTCCAGGTCTCCTTCACAAGCTATGGGGGCGAGTTAATCGATGTATCAAAGGACAAAACTGGTGTAGTCCGCACCGCGCCTTGGACTCTCGGGATATATGCGGGGAACTCTTCGTCTTCGGACCTAACCCCGCCGAGCGCGCCCAAGGGGTTGACAGTGCGCTAAGAAGAGGCACGCTGTGACTCCCCTCACAAATCGGAGGTGAGCGGGCCCGGGTTCCGTGGACACCGAGTTAAGGGTCACTGATCTGTCGCTCGAACCCCAGCGGACTGAGGTATTCTAGACCCTGGTGCAGTTTCCAGGCTCGCAAGCTTCAGTAGCCGCGCCACGCGATGATGGTCACCCCGAATCCTGCTCCGGTTCAGCGCCCGCCACAACTTAATGGCGCCATACGCTTCCAGTATTTGCTGATGCAGCCGCTGCTGCACCGGGAGGAGCCGTTGCTCCTCTGCTGTGCGGGCACTCACCGGCCGATTCCGCCAGACATCGCAGCCTCTGCGACTGGAGGCCAGCGTCGCGCACAAGTGCGTGCCCCGGTGAGTGCACTCCTGCGCGTGGATAAACGCGTATCTCACGGGACTCCTTCGTAAAGTAGAGGCAGTTTTTAAAAATGTCGCGCTCATCCTGACCCGATCCAATTCCCACTTGAGGCGTGCCAGTTCGGCGGCCGGTTCGGTTTAGCGCCCCGATCCAGGAAACGCCCCGCCATGGACGGCCACCTCTTTTTGCCTTTTGTAGAAACGATTGCGCGGGATGCCGAGCTCACGGGCGATCTCGGCTGCCGGGCGTTGCCCGGCGTTCAGAAGCTGCACCGTCTGGCGTCTGAACTCTGGAGTGCATCGTCGACGCTGGCCCATGTCGCATCTCCTCGGGAGTTATCGTGCCCCTTGTGAGGTGGCCGTCAAACCCAGGCCAGCTTAAGAGTCTTTCCCTTGACAGGATCGCGGCGGTTTTGCTAGACAATCCGCCATGCCTCGCTGTTTTCGCCTCGTTGCCGGAGACCTCGCCTATCCATGTCCTGAACCGTCGCGTTGGGCAACTCCCGCTGTTTACCAAGCCCGCTGACCAGAAAAAAGAATGAGGGTCAGCAACTGTCTTGAAAATCAAGTCGACAGAGTCGCGGCCACCCGCCATGGTGTCCGACTCTTCAGCATCGCGTTGAGAATCGTGAACAGTTTGCGCATGCATGCCGTCAACGCCAGCTTCTTCGCTTTCCCCACCTGACAGAGTCGCTGATAGAACGCCCGAATCAGGGGGTTCCTCCGGGAATCATTTAAAGAGTCTGACTCATTGCTGTCCAAGACACCAGCGTGCGCGTCGAATCGGACAGTGGAACGTCGAAGCGTCTCTAATCGCGGCTGCTGGAGACTATCTGGGCCAAACGATGCCCCGTCGATAGCGGGCAGACCCGTCACATGCTGTCCAAGAGCGCTTTAATAAAAAGTTATCTTAAACAAGAATGTTCCCGACCTCTTTGTTTCTGCAGCGACCTCGTGAGCGAGGTCACCCGAGGGTCGCAGAATCGCAAACCTTGAGTGGAAACGTCACCAATTCAAATTCGCATGGAAGCGCTGCATTGCCAGGACGAAGGGGACAGTGATCCAGGACGACCTGGACACCACGAGTAGGTTATTACCTCTTACTGCCCCACAAACGTCCTACTACCACTTTTGAGGGATATTTTTATTCATTGGGGTTAAGTATAGTGCGCCCCCACGTAATTGTGCCTGATGGTTCTTTTGCCCAAATGAAGAAAAAGCCCATTGTATATATTGAGGCCGGCGTCAACGAGTTAGACGTGGAAAACAGCTTTCGGGAAAGAATTCGCTGATTGTTTCAAAAGGAGGTTGCGCTGTGACGCTCACACAACTGTTGAACCTCTATTCACGCATCCGACGCAAGCCGCGCACCATGCGCGAAGCCGTGGCGAAACGGCCACAGCCGCGCGTCAGTGCCTTTGTGCTGGAGTCTCTGGAATCTCGCGTGTTGCTGTCGGCCACGCCCTTGGAGGTGACACAGATGACCGCGAGCGCATCGAACGTGACGGCCGCGGTGGTGACCACCGACCACCCGGACTATGCGCCGGGAGAGACTGCGGTGATCACCACGTCGAACACGAACGGCAACGGCCCGCAATTCTCTGCAGGCGAAATGGTGCAGTTCCAGGTGACCCGCACCGACGGCATTGCCGATAGCCCCATCGAGCTAGCGAGCATCGCGCCTGCCGGCAGTGCACCGTGGTATGTCATCGACGGCGTGGGCGGATTTACCGCCCACCAGCAATTCGATGCAAACGGACAGGCGATCGACCGCAACGCTGACGGCGTGGCCGACTGGATCGCGCCAGACAACGATCTCACCGTCAACGGCAGTATCAGCACCTCTTGGTATGTGGAGCCCCAGTACCTGGGCGCGTCTTTGCTACTGACCGCCACCGGCCAAAATTCTGGGGCTGTGGCCAACACGACGTTCACGGACGCGGTGGTGTCCACAACAACCGCAGTGACCTCCAGCGCCGCCACGACCACATACGGCACTGCGGTGACGTTCACCGCGATAGTCACGGCCGGTGTATCTACGAATGGCCGACCAAGGGGGACGGTGGAGTTCTATGATGGCACGACGTTACTCGGGACCACCAGCACCTCCTCCTTCGTCAGTTCCAGGCAATCGAGCTTTAGCCTCACCACCGCGAGTCTCAATGCGGGCACGCATACCTCGATTAATGCCAAATACATCTCGAGTAATACCGGGACCACCGGCTGGAATAACAGCATCTCAGCCAACATCACACAGACGGTAAATAAGAAGTCCCTCACAGGCAGTTTCACGGCCGCCGACAAGACCTACGACGGCAGCATTGCCGCGACGGTGCTGACCCGCACGCTGACGGGCGTGCTCACCGGCGACCTGGCCACCGTGAGCCTGACTGGCGGCACCGCGACCTTTGCCACGGCGACTGCCGCCACCGGCAAGACCGTCACGCTCACCGGCGCCACGCTCGCCGGCACCGCCGCCGGCAACTACACGCTCGCCTCAGTCGGCACGACCACCGCGACCATCAACAAGGCTGACGCGACGGTGACGGTGACCGGCTACAACGGCGTGTACGACGGGGGGGCGCTGGGCCTCATGAGCAACAGCCTCCCAATCCCGATTCAGAATTATGGCGCAGTCCTCGATCTCTCCGCTACTGGGGTCACGAACACAAGCAGTGCTGGCTTGAGCGGCACGAACGGCTTCCGGTATGTCAACACGTTGTTCCCCGCAGACCAGGAAGCGCAGGTCACGCTCACGGGCGCGCCGGCCGCCGGCAGTAGACATTTTGTCTTTGTCTTCCTCCGCACGCAGAATCCCAACACCGCCAACTTGAACTCGTACTACATCGCCTATCAGGAGAACGGCACCACCGGCACCTGGCTCATCGGGCGACTGGTCAACAACGATGCCCAGACGCGTGCGCTTGCCAGCTCCGGCACGCTGCTGGCCGCAGGCGATCAAATCCGAGCGGATGTCGTCGGCAATACGATCACGGCCTATTCCTACCACAACGGCGTCTGGAAGGCCGAAATCAGCTACACGATGACCGGTGTGGATGTTGTCAGTGGGTTGGGCTATCTCGGGTTGGAGATGAGTGGCGCCAGCCCGGAACTCAAGTTGACCAATATGATCGGCGGCGGCTACACCGGCGTCTTTAGCGCAGGGGGGGCGCACGGGGCCACGGGCACAGCGGTGGGCGTCTTAGGCGAGAGCCTGACCGGGCTGGACCTGAGCGGCACGGCGCACACCAACGCCGGGACGTACACTGACCCCTGGACATTCACCGACTTCACAGGAAACTATAAGAATGCCAGCGGCACTGTTATCAGCACCATCGCCAAGGCCAACGCGACAGTGACGGTAAGCGGCTACAGTGTCGTCTACGACGGGGCGGCGCATGGGGCCACGGGCGCGGCGGTGGGTGTTTTGGGCGAAAACCTCAACGCCAGCCTGAACCTCGGGGCCACGTTCATTAACGTCCCGGGCGGCACGGCGAACTGGACATTCAGCGGCGGCACTAACTACACCGATCAGAGCGGCAGCGTCGCGATCGTGATCACCAGCAGTTCGCTCGTGGCCACGACCTCCACGGTCAGATCCAGTGCCACCACGTCCACGTACGGCACTGCGGTGACGTTCACCGCGACGGTCACGGCCGGCGTGTCTACGAATGGCCGACCGACCGGAACGGTGCAGTTCTTTGATGGCACGACGTTGCTGGGGACTGCCAGCACCTCCACCGCCATCAGTTCCACGCAATCGAGCTTTAGCCTCACCATCGCGACTCTCAATGCGGGCACGCATGCATCCATCACCGCCGTCTATACCGCCACCGGCAGCTTCACGGGCAGTAGCTCAGCCAACATCACACAGACGGTAAATAAGAAGTCCCTCACAGGCAGTTTCACGGCCGCCGACAAGACCTACGACGGCAGCATTGCCGCGACGGTGCTGACCCGCACGCTGACGGGCGTGCTCACCGGCGACCTGGCCACCGTGAGCCTGACTGGCGGCACCGCGACCTTTGCCACGGCGACTGCCGCCACCGGCAAGACCGTCACGCTCACCGGCGCCACGCTCGCCGGCACCGCCGCCGGCAACTACACGCTCGCCTCAGTCGGCACGACCACCGCGACCATCAACAAGGCTGACGCGACGGTGACGGTGACCGGCTACAACGGCGTGTACGACGGGGGGGCGCTGGGCCTCATGAGCAACAGCCTCCCAATCCCGATTCAGAATTATGGCGCAGTCCTCGATCTCTCCGCTACTGGGGTCACGAACACAAGCAGTGCTGGCTTGAGCGGCACGAACGGCTTCCGGTATGTCAACACGTTGTTCCCCGCAGACCAGGAAGCGCAGGTCACGCTCACGGGCGCGCCGGCCGCCGGCAGTAGACATTTTGTCTTTGTCTTCCTCCGCACGCAGAATCCCAACACCGCCAACTTGAACTCGTACTACATCGCCTATCAGGAGAACGGCACCACCGGCACCTGGCTCATCGGGCGACTGGTCAACAACGATGCCCAGACGCGTGCGCTTGCCAGCTCCGGCACGCTGCTGGCCGCAGGCGATCAAATCCGAGCGGATGTCGTCGGCAATACGATCACGGCCTATTCCTACCACAACGGCGTCTGGAAGGCCGAAATCAGCTACACGATGACCGGTGTGGATGTTGTCAGTGGGTTGGGCTATCTCGGGTTGGAGATGAGTGGCGCCAGCCCGGAACTCAAGTTGACCAATATGATCGGCGGCGGCTACACCGGCGTCTTTAGCGCAGGGGGGGCGCACGGGGCCACGGGCACAGCGGTGGGCGTCTTAGGCGAGAGCCTGACCGGGCTGGACCTGAGCGGCACGGCGCACACCAACGCCGGGACGTACACTGACCCCTGGACATTCACCGACTTCACAGGAAACTATAAGAATGCCAGCGGCACTGTTATCAGCACCATCGCCAAGGCCAACGCGACAGTGACGGTAAGCGGCTACAGTGTCGTCTACGACGGGGCGGCGCATGGGGCCACGGGCGCGGCGGTGGGTGTTTTGGGCGAAAACCTCAACGCCAGCCTGAACCTGAGCAACACGTCGCACGCTAGTGTCGGGACCTATACCGACACCTGGACGTTCAGCGGCGGCACCAACTATACCGATCAGAGCGGCAGCGTCGTGGACGTGATCAGCGATAGTGCTATCGCAGCCACGACCACAACCACCACGGTGACCTCCAGCGCTGCCACGTCCACGTACGGCACCGCGGTAACGTTCAGCGCGATTGTCACTGCCGCGACTGGGACTACCCGACCGACCGGGACTATGCAGTTCTTTGATGGCACGACGTTGCTGGGGACTGCCAGCACCTCCACCGCCGTCAGTTCCACGCAATCGAGCTTTAGCCTCACCATCGCGACTCTCAATGCGGGCACGCATGCATCGATCCACGCCGTTTTCACCAGCACAGTAGGCAGCTTTAATAACAGTGCTTCCGGAAACATCACACAGACGGTGAACAAGGCCAACGCGACGGTGACGGTGAGCGGCTACACCGGCGTTTACGACGGGGCCGCGCACGGGGCCACGGGCACAGCCGTGGGCGTCTTGGGCGAGAACCTGAGCGCTGGCCTGAACCTCGGGGCCACGTTCATTAACGTCCCGGGCGGCACGGCGAACTGGACCTTCAGCGGCGGCACCAACTATACCGATCAGAGCGGCAGCGTCGCGATCGTGATCAGCGATAGTGCTATCGCAGCCACGACCACAACCACCACGGTGTCCTCCAGCGCCGCCACATCCACGTACGGCACCGCGGTAACGTTCAGCGCGATTGTCACTGCCGCGACTGGGACTACCCGACCGACCGGGACTATGCAGTTCTTTGATGGCACGACGTTGCTGGGGACTGCCAGCACCT
>JAHFEW010000034.1:0-4048 GCA_023248215.1 Nitrospira sp. | reverse complement strand
TCCACGTACGGCACCGCGGTAACGTTCAGCGCGATTGTCACTGCCGCGACTGGGACTACCCGACCGACCGGGACTATGCAGTTCTTTGATGGCACGACGTTGCTGGGGACTGCCAGCACCTCCACCGCCGTCAGTTCCACGCAATCGAGCTTTAGCCTCACCATCGCGACTCTCAATGCGGGCACGCATGCAGCGATTCGCGCCGTCTATACCGCCACCGGCAACTTCACAGGCAGTAGCTCGGCCAACATCACGCAGACGGTGAACATGGCCAACGCGACGATAACGGTGACCGGCTATACAGTCGTGCAAGATGGATCAGCACATGTGGCCACAGGCACAGCCGTGGGCGTGTTTGGTGAGAGCCTCAGCGGCTTGAACCTGAGCAACACGTCACACGCCAGCCCTGGCACTTATAACGACCCCTGGACGTTCACCGACGTTACGGGGAACTATAATAATATCAGCGGAACTGTCCTCGACAAAATCACCTTCTAGTCGATCACGACGTTCAGCGTTTTCAAGCCTGGGTTTCGTGGACACCGAGATCACAGGCGATCTCGGCCGCCAGACGTTGGCCTACCGTCAGGATCTGCACCGCCTGACGTTTTCACTCCGGAGTGCATCATCGACGCGGGCCCAGGTCGCACCTCCTCGGAAGCTATCGTGCCCCTTGTGAGGTGTCCGTTAAACCCGGTCCAGTTCAAGGCGTCCTCTGGAAGCTGCCGCCAATTGTTTTCCACAATTCGGTGATTCGGATGCACCAGGTGGATCTGCCTCCAAGATGTTCTATGGGATTTCTTTCATCCACATCAGTTGATTTTCTCTTTTAAAGGCCACTCGCTTCACGTCCTCATCTAGTTGCCCGACCAATCCGCGTCGGCCAATGCATGTTGCACAGTCTGCCCCATCAAACACAGAGTAGTTAAGTTCCGTGATTGCATAGACCCCAATGCTTTTACTGCTGAGACTCAGTCTGAAATAGAATTTCACCTGCACCTTTTTGCCTATGGAAACAGGCCACGATACCCCGGGAGGTTCTTCGGGAGGTTCTTTATGCGGCAACGACAAGTCTTCACATCTGAATTCAAGCTCAAGGCTGTGGATCTCTTGCAACGTGGGGATCGGCCTGCCTCGGAACTGGCTCGTGAACTGGGGATTCGCCGCAACCTGCTCTACAAGTGGCAAGCGAGGCTCGGCACGCAGGGAGCCCAGGCGTTTCCGGGATCAGGACGGCGAGCACGCACGTCGGATGAGCTTACCTCCTTGAAACAGGAATTGGCGCGGGTCACCGAGGA
Organism: Nitrospira sp.; assembly: GCA_023248215.1. Lineage (GTDB taxonomy): Bacteria > Nitrospirota > Nitrospiria > Nitrospirales > Nitrospiraceae > Nitrospira_A. Next base: position 2,750 of record JAHFEW010000034.1, on the reverse strand, counting down.
ACGGGACATCTTTAAAAAAGCCGCGGTCTATTTTGCAAGGGAGTCAAGATGAGGTACCGCTTCGTTCTGGTTCATGCGGTGCAGTTTTGGATCACAAGAATAGGCGCGGCGCTGGAGATCAGCCGCAGTGGACTCATAATTGTATTTTGACGCGGCCTCGAAGACCAGTAATGCTCGGCTACTTGGATTCCTCCTTGTGTGCATGATGTCAATTAGGTGTCTACTAAATCATGGAAGATAAAACTCCCTCGAAGAGCATCTCAATTCACTATCGATGCAAAACTACACGCCCAACTTCGAATCGACTAACTATTCGGCAACAATTAATAATATGGTGGACTGGCAGACCGGCAAGAGTCATGGTCCTGGAGTAGACAGACAAGGAATGCTTCGCTGGTGATATTCGTTGCTTTAAATTTAAGCAATGATCAGAACCATGACTACTAAATTGCCAAACGGTTCGCGCGACACCCGTATCTGACACTCGCCGCGATCACTCTTGCAGGTGCCACACTTATACTTCTGGGTGCCGAATTGGGTCTCCGCACGTTCGGTAACATAAATATCCACTACTACACAGGTTTCCAGTTGCCAGGTGTACATAAGTACCCGTATGGAGATGTACTTGTCAATAAGGACGGTTGTCCCGATGAAGAGTTCGTGAGCAGGGATGCCGGCCGCAGGATTGGCTACTTTGGCGACTCAATAGCCTACGGTGTGGGGGCAGGCTATGGCTATCGCATACCTGACATCCTCCAGCAGACGTTTCCTCAATATCGTCACTGGGTCTGGGGTAGTTAGGCAACTATCTTGAGGACTCGGAACTCGTTGGCCAAGTCACTAAATTGAGGCTCGACTCGGTGATCTACCTGATGAATCTCAACGACATTCTTCCTGCCAAGACGGGCCCCAAGGGAACCGCCCGACCGTCAAGCTGGATAGAATCCGCAAGGAACAGCTGGCTGAGACCGATCGACGAGGGTCTGAGAGGCACATCTTACCTCTATACTTACGTACGTCTCGGCGTGAAGAACGCACTACAGAAACTGGGGTATGAGGCGCACGGGCTCCCTGCATTCGAACTGTAACCGTTAAAAAAACCAGGAACTGATTGAGTTCACCATCGATAGAATTGCAGCCGTTCTTGGGTCGCTGACGCGCAGGAAGAATATCCAGACCTGTGTCATTGTGCTGCCCTACGAGATGCAGATCTCTCGTGATGCCGCCCGTCGCTACAAGGAACTCGGATTTACCGGGGAGGAAGGGTTTGAGACTGGTTCGGCGCAAGCGCTGCTGATGGACTCCTTTCAGCGTCGCCATGTCAACGCCTTTGACGCGAGGCAAGCATTTCGGAGCCACGACCTGAAGGTTGGCGATGCCTTCGTCTACAACAAAGGCGACAAGACAGACTGGAACCATCCTAATCGACTGGGTCATGCAATAATAGCTGATTGGCTGATGTCTAACTCTGATTTCGTGTCGAGATGTATTAAGCCAGCCTCTCCTTGATTCTTCCACGATTGCTCCCCTGATTTTGTGGACACCGTTCAGCGTAATGCCTACGAGAGGGTGTCCTATGAGGAGTAACCGACGCGCGATTAATGGCCACGAGTAATCGGGATGGCATCGAGCTACCAGGTCGAGATGGTACGAAAACCACACAACAGGTCTCGGAGACATCGACTCTAAATGGGCGCACCGCCCTCAGCGATCACCATCCGAGAGTCCTGACGGCGAACACCTTGCAGCAGGACTTTACGACTACCAGACTTGAGCGGTTCAGTTTCCTCTGCACCTACACCCCTCTTAAGCTGGATTGCTCTTCTCTAGGTGGGTTGCTAGTTTTGGCAATCGTTTTTGAAACTGGAAGCTCACGGCAATAGCCGGATATCCGAGAAGCTATGAACAGATAGTTTGGAGGAATATCAGGCAGGCTGTGTAGGCTGACGTCGACATAGAATTGGATCCAACCGGCGAGCGATTGGTCGAGGGTTTTTATGGGAATGGAGAATAGCACGGGCATTTCGAGCAAGCCTGCACACGGCGACCCTGCGATACTACGACTGGTGCTTCTTATGGGGGTTCTGCTCCTCCTCGGGGGAACGGTCTTGGCGGAACCCACCAGCACATCTCACACCTACCGAATCGGACCTAATGACGTGATCCGCATTCAAGTGTTTGGAGAGGACGATCTGACGGTCGAGAGCAAAGTGGCGGGGGATGGCGCGATCAACTTCCCGCTGCTGGGCTCAGTCCGTGTGGCCGGGAAAACCGTGGGAGAGCTGCAAGACTACCTGAGTACCCAATTAGCCGGGGGATACGTGCGCTCTCCGCGGGTCACGGTTTTCATGGTGCGCTATCGTAACTTCTACGTCAGTGGCGAAGTCAAAACGCCGGGGGGGTATCCCTATGAAGCGGGGCTTACGGTGCAGAAAGCTGTCAGCACGGCGGGCGGCTTCACCGAGAAAGCGGAGACGCGGAAAGTGGCCGTGACGCGGTTGATCGGGGACCGCACCGACACGGTCATGTTGGGCGTAGAAGCCCCCGTGTTTCCTGATGACATCCTCGCCGTCGGGCACATGCAGAATTTCTACGTGACCGGAGAAGTGATACGTCCGGGTCGGTATCCCTATCCCTACGATGAACAGCTGACGCTCAAGAAAGCGCTGACGCTCGCGGGTGGGATGACCGAGAAGGCGGATCCGCAGGGCGTGAAAGTGACGCGATTGACGGAGGCGTCGGGGCACACG
>JAHFEW010000169.1 GCA_023248215.1 Nitrospira sp. | reverse complement strand
AGCCACGGTGGGGATGGCGCCTTCGAGGGTCTCCTTGCGCAACGCCGCGGCCTCAAGCCGGCTATCATACAGCCGGTACCCAACATAGAACACGCACAGGAGCATCGCCGCGATCGCAAGGGCTTTCCCACGCAGGGCATTCATATCAGATACGCTCCTTTTGGCGAACGGTACGCCGGTTGTAGATGATCGCGTACACGCAGGGCACAAAAAACAGCGTGAACACAGTGGCGACCGTCAAGCCGCCCATGACGGCGCGCCCCAGCGGCGCATTTTGGGAGTTCCCTATCGACATCGGTAACATACCCATAATCATCGCGGCCGCGGTCATGAGCACGGGACGAATGCGCGCTTTCCCGGCTTCGATCGCAGACAGAAGTGCATCGCCGTGCACTTCAAACCGTTCGCGGGCGTAGGCCACGACGAGGATCGAATTGGCGGTCGCCGTCCCCATCGTCATGATGGCGCCAGTCAAGGCCGGTGTGGAAAGATTTGTGCGTGTCAGGAACAAGCTCCACGCGATACCGGCTAAGGCGCCGAGCAAGGCTGAAACGATGATAAAGGGATCGAGCCAGGATTGAAAGTTGACGACGATGAGGAGATACACCAGTGCGATCGCCACGACGAGCCCGACCAGCAATTCGATATAGGCCTCCTGCATCGTTTCAGCCTGGCCACGGATTTCGAGCGCCGCGCCCCGGGGCAGCTCGGCTTCCATGCTGTGGGTGACCTTCTCGACATCCGCCAGCACGCTGCCGAGGTCGCGCCCTTCTGCAGACACATAGATGTCGAACAACGGCATAAGGTTCTGATGCGTGACCACGCCGGGCGTGCCGATCACCGACAAAGTGGTCACGTTCCCGAGCAGCTTCACATTGTTGTTTGATGCGTCGCGATCCTCGTGATTGACGGGAACGGTCATGAGATCTTTGATGCTTGTGAGCTGCGGCTGCGGGGTATACACGTTGATTCGATAGGACATGCCGGTCTTGCGATCGAGCCAGTATTGCTGGTCGATCTGTTGGCTGCCGGCAGTGGTTAGAAGTAGGCTGTTAGCCACATCCTTCTGGGTCAGATTCATGCCGAGTCCGAACGCGCGATTGGTTTCGACGAGCATGGTCGGCGTGCGCATCGTCTGCTGGATCACCACATCGGTGGTCCCGGGGATCTGCCGCAACTGGCCCATCAGTTTGCGGGCGAACTCGTAGTTGGCGTACTTGTCGGGGCCGTTGATCTGCACGTCAATCGGCGAAGGCGAGCCAAAGTTGAGGATCTTCGCGGTCAGGTCGGCCGGCTGAAACGTGAATTCGGTCCCCGGGTAGTGCTCCTGCAAACCCTTGCGGAGAATGCGCCGATACTCCCACACCGGCGACTTTTCATTTTTCAAGGAGATGGTCATGTCGCAATCCTGCGTGCCGATCGTCGGCGTCGGAATGAAGGCGAGGTTATGCTGGCCGACCGGCAATCCACAATTACTGACGATACCTTCGACCTGACCGGGCAGCATGGCCGCGATGTCGTTGGCCACGAGCGAGGCGATGCGGCCTGCAGCCTCGATCCGCGTACCAAGGGGAGCCCGCATATGCATCTGCATAGTCCCCGACTTGATCTCGGGGAAGAAGTCGCGCCCGTTGAAATAGTACAGACTGAACGAGCCGATCGCAATCACCAGCGAGAAGTTGACGACGGCACCGCGATGGGCGATCGCCTGTTCGAGCAAGATATTATAGCGATCCCGAAACCGGTCGAAGCCTTGCTCGAACCTCTGCTGGAAGCGGCTGAAAAAGCCACGAGCTGTGTGTATCTCCGGCCGGCCGCCGTGCTCTTGTGTATGCGGCGCCTTGTGTTTTGCCAGCATGTATTTCGCCATGGTCGGCAGCAGCGTAAATGACAAGACGAAGGAGGCGAGCATTGCGAAGATAATTGCCTCCGCCATCGGCAAGAACAGCCAGCCGGATACCCCGCTGAGCTTAAAGAGCGGTAACCAGACGATGGCAATAGCGAGTGTGGCCACGAACGTCGGAAGAACGATCTGCCTGGAGGCATCAATGATCGCCTCCTCCAACGACTTGCCCATGGCGAGATGGGTGTCGATATTCTCGATGATTACGGTCGCGTTGTCGACGAGCACGCCGACGGCTAACGCTAATCCGCCCAGCGTCATAACATTGATCGATTGCCCGGCCCAGTGCAGGCAGATAATGGAGGTCAGGATAGAGAGTGGAATCGTCGTGGCCACAATGACCGTCGACTGCCAGGAGCCGAGCAGCAGCAGCACGATGAGCCCGACTAGCACCGCGGCGGTTACCATCTCGTGCACCACGTCCGTGATCGAGTCCCTCACGAAGACCGAGGCGTCGTTCAGGAGCTTGACCTTCACCCCTTCGGGCACGACCTTCTCAATGCGTGGGATCATCTGCTTGATGCCATCAACCACGTCCAGGGTCGAGGCCTCGCTGCTCTTCATCACGACGATGATGACGGCCTGCTGGCCATTTACCAGCACGGAGTTCGTTTGCACCCGGCCGGCCAAGCGCACATCGGCGACGTCCCGCAGATGAATGAAGGCGTTGCCCTCTCGCTTGATCGGGATGTTGTTGAAATCCTCTACCCGTAGAGGGGATGCATTCGTCAGGACGATCCAGTCGGTCGCCTTGATTTTTACGTCACCCCCCGGCAGCACAAGATTCTGACTGCTAAGGGCTTCATGGACGTCACCTGGGGTGAGGTGACGGGCGAGCAATTTTTGCTGATCGAGCGAGACCATGATCTGCATATCCTGCCCGCCATAAGGATGCGGTAGGATCGCCCCCTCGATGGTGACGAGCAAGGGTCGGATGCGCATAACACAGAGGTTATAGAGCTCCGCCTGCGTCAGCGTCTCAGAGGTGACTTGAAGCACAGCCACCGCCACCGACGAGGGTGCGAGCTTCATGATCATGGGCGGGGAGATATCCGGCGGCAGCGCTTTGACGACCGTCTGCGAAATCGCCGCGATATCGGCTTCGGCGACGCCGCGGTCGATGCCGTCCTGAAGATAGATGTTGATGATGCTGCTGCCATAGTAGGAGTGGCTGACAATGCTTTTAATGCCTTCCACCGTCGAGGTCAGGAATTGTTCGAAGATGCGCGTAATTCTCCCTTCGACATCCTGCGGCAGCAGGCCGTCGTAGGCCCAGACTACGGAGGTGACAGGGATCAAGATATTAGGAAAGACATCGGTCGGCATGTGCAGCGTCGTTTGGACGCCGAACAAGACGATCAAGATCGCCAGGACGACAAACGTGTAGGGCCGTCTCAGGGCGATGTGGACAAGCTGGATCATGCTTAACCAGAGGCACACAGCAAAGTTCATGCCGATTAGTCCCGTTGACTCTCGACGAAGTGGGTAAAGAGATGGTGCACATGAGTATTATCAGGGGAAAACACTCGGCAGCACGAGAGGGTTCAGATTCAGTCTTCTAACGGGAATGCACGCAGAGTTGAGATTGTGCGTTTGAGCAACGAGCGAGCAGTGCGGAATCGCTCGATTCATCCAGATGAGTCGGCGTGCGGCCGATGTGCGGACTGTGCGATGGTCAGTAATCGTACAGGAATTTGCGGGGAATATGCCACTTGTGCTGGTTTACCACAGACCGGAGATTGAGTACCTCAATTGGTATTGATCTTGCTGGTTAGATCCACAGGGTTGTGAGTGCCATGACCAGCGGCACAAAGGAAGTGATCATGCATCGCTTCAGGCTTATCCAAGGCATTCGAGTAAAACCCGCCGATGGCAGGGTTAGAAAGTGGGACACCATGATGGGACTTCGGAGATTGAGCGTGGCGGTGGCAATCGTGAGCGGACTTGCTAGTGCGGTTGCAACCGCGGGGTACGCGCAGGCTGATCCCCTGACGATTGGAGCCCCTCCGAGTTTGAGGACCACCCTCGACGAAATCCTGCCGATGTTCGAGAGAGAATATGGGGCGACAGTTCACGTCGTCTACAGCCCCTCGAAAACCCTTGCCCAGCAAATCGAAAAGGGCGCTCCGATCGATGTGTTCCTCGCTGCGGGGATTGAAGAAGTCGAACAACTTCACAAAAAGGGACTGACGCTCAACGGAGGACCTCGGGTTTACGCACAGACGTCCCTCGTTCTCGTGATGGCAGTGGACTCCCTGGCCACGTTGGTTTCCTTTCACGATGCGCTGCCAAATCGAACCACACGCATTGCCCTGGGTGATCCTCAGACGTCTTCATTAGGAGTCATCACGGCCCTGGCGCTCACAAAACTTAATCCAACGTATAAAATCCGTTCTCACATTCTCTATGCGCCCCATAGCGAGGACATCATGAATTTGATTCACACGGGCAAGGCCGACGTGGGGCTAGTCTATCGTGTGGATGCCATCAACGGCGGGCAAGTGCGCATCAGCGATGAAGCCCCCATCGGAACGTATGTGCCGGTGCAGTTCGGCCAGGCAGTGGTGTGGACCTGTCGGGATACCTCTCGCGGGGTCGCCAAGGAGTTTTCTGATTTCATGATGAGCCCCCGCATACAAAAACTCCTACTCAAGTATGGATTTGATTCCGTGCCATCGACGAATGGGTGACTTACTCTCTGGCCTTCT
>JAHFEW010000097.1 GCA_023248215.1 Nitrospira sp. | reverse complement strand
TTCTGTCGGGATCGGCATCACTGCCTAAATCTGGCGGTTAGATCGTCTCCTGCTCTCCGTCAATGTTCGCGTCATGCCACCCGTTCCGTTCGTTCCTAAGCGAAGCGGAGATCCTGGGCTCCCCCAAAAGGAAGGTGCAGCCCAACCTCACTGGGAATAGAGAAAATAAGCCGATGAGGATACCTTCGCCGCTGTACATCGACGATCAATACCGATTGTCTTTCGGTAGGTTGAGGTTACACAGATCGCATCGTATCGGAGTGAAAGATCGTCACAGATCGGTCGGTATTTCTCCAATCGTCTGAGCCAGGAGGTTCCCCCCATGTCTGCCACAACACATGTTCGGAGTGAGCATGTAATCGATTTATCCAACTTGTTTTTGAAACAGAAGGAAGATGTCCATAGCACGGTGCTGGATGGGGAGAGTGTGCTGCTCAATCTGAGTACCGGCCGCTATTACACTCTGAATGCTGTTGGGTCGGTTGTGTGGGATCTGTCTACGGGAGATCGGTCGCTCGCCCATGTTGTCTCGACCATCTGCGGCAAATTCGATGTCACGGTGCAGCAAGCCCAAGACGATCTGCTTGACCTGGTCGTCGAGCTTGCTCAAGAAGGGCTAATTCATATCGAAAGGAGGTGAGTCAGGATGGATCAACAGAAGAAAGACGCCTACGTGAAGCCGGAACTCGTGAAGCATGAGTTGTTGCGCGACGTGACGGCGATCGCGCTCTCCCGCGTGATCAACGGCAATCACGACTACTAATTTGAAGGCTCCAGCGAGAGCCTGGTGAAAGAGCTGGTCGGTTACGAATGCCGGCCAGCTCGCTCCTGCGGTGTACATCAGTTACGGCCGGATGAATGTATGAAAGGGAGAGGTTGCGATGTCGATGACGATGGCAGCGAATGAACTTCTACTCTCTGTCCACGGCATGGAGATCAAATTCGTCACCAACTCAACCGCCTTGGCGACATCCGTAGCGACATTACTCCGCCACTTTGAGTGCAAGGCGTTTAATGGCCGGCCCATGCTGATGCAATTCGATGCGGTCGAGCGGCGCGAGAACGTTCCGATTCAGATCCCCCCTTCTGCCAAAAGATTGTACGATGGCTCGGGCCTCGTGATCGGGGCCGACCGGCAGACGACCTGGCTCTGCGATATCTGGTCAGATCAGGGACTGCTGATTGCCGACTTTCACGAGGAAGGAGTCGTCCTCATCGATGGAGCTTCGCAGTCTGTTCAGGGTTATCTGGTGCGGCCGGAGACGATGGCGCCGGATATCCGAGTGAGTTTCGTACATTTTGCTATGACCGAACTCCTGAAGCGGCGCGGACTCTATACCTTTCATGCGACGGCGCTCGAAAAAAATGGGCAGGGCGTGCTGATCCCAGGGTTCAGTGGGTGGGGGAAAACCACGTCGTTTTTGTCCCTGCTCCGGTCCGGATACCGCTATCTCTCCGACGATCATCCATTCTTTCGACTGAACGGCGCTCGTGTGGAGATTCTGCCGTACCCCCTCAAGATCAATGTAACCGATGATACCGTATCGTTCTTTCCGGAGTTGCGCGAGGCGCCGGCAAATATTCTGCACCTCGGGGTTTCTAAACGCTATTTTCACGCAGAGGAATTGTATCCAGGCCCATTAGGGAGGCCCTGTGAACCTGCCGTGATTCTGTTCCCCCAGGTCGTTGATGCTCCCTATAGCTGCCTGGAACCCTTGTCGAAAAAGCGGGCGCTGGAGATGATTCTCCCGCACTCTCTGTTGGTGTATGACGCCGAGGTGGCCCGCCGGGAGTTCCAAGCGCTCGTGCGCTTGGTCGAGCAGACGGATTGTTACCGTCTCCACTTCGGTCGTGATGTCCTGGAGTTGCCTTGGTTGGTGACGCCACTGCTGGAGAAACGACAAACGAGGCTGGAGCAATAACATGGGACTGAAGTTGATGCCGTTGATTACACGATGGAAGCGCTCCCGTCCTATGCGTCTCTCTCAGAAGCGGACGACACCATCATCCGGAGTGTCACAGATGCATCGTGAGGGGCGCTTGCTCGTTCTCTGCGCGCGGACCACGATCAACGAGTTTGTTCGAGTGGAACTGATGGACTTGGTTGGTGAGGCCATCGATTGGGAATTGGTATGGCAATTGTCGAGAGCGCATGGGGTCGCGCCTCTGGTCTATCGCAATCTGGTTGCGATCTGTCCCGCGGCAGTGCCGCCCGCCAATCATGAAGCATTTCGCCGCCACATTCAGGCCAATGCCCTCTTGAATACGTTGCTCGCCAAAGAGCTGGTGATGGTGCTCGATGCGCTGGCCGCGAAGGGAGTCCATGCTATTCCCTTCAAAGGTGTGACGTTGGCGCAGGCCGCCTATGGCGATCTCAGTCTGCGTGAATGCGCGGACCTGGATTTGATTGTCGATCAAGCCTCTATCCCTCAGGCTAGGAAGGTACTGTGGTCACAGGGCTATCAACTCACCAGTCAGGATATGGGAGATGGGCACGAGTTCGATGAGCCATATCACTTTTTTCAAAAGAAGGGCGGCATTGTTGCAGTGGATCTTCAATGGGTCATGGCCAGGCGCCACTTCGGTTTCCGGCTTGATCGAAGCGCGTTTTGGGCCAGGTTAAAGCCGGTTCATTTGCCGAGCAAAATGGTGATGGGGCTCTGTCCCGAAGATCTATTGCTTCTGCTCTGTGTGCATGGATCGAAACACGCATGGGAACAGTTGAAGTGGGTCTGCGATGTGGCCGAATTAGTGCGTCGACGGCCGGCATTGGATTGGAGCCGAGTATTGTTTCAGGCGGACGAATGGAGCTGCCGACGGATGGTACTGCTGGGCCTGGCTATGGCCAAGAGCTTGTTCGAGATTGTGCTGCCGCGTGCCATTCTTCACGAGATCGAAGCTGATGCAGATATTCCCGCGCTCGTGCGGCACATGCCGAAACGGTTGCTGAAGAATTCGGGCCAGGGCATCGATGAGGACTGCGCGGACGCATTGTACGTGGCCCTCAAGGATTCCTGGTGGGAACGGTTGAAACTTGGTGTGGCGCTGTGTCGGGCCGAGGCGGACGTGATCACCAGGCCATTGCCCTGGTTCCGGTTCCAGCGGAGGCTTCGATGGCTGTTTACTTGTCTCAAGCCGTTCCATTGGGTTGCGGTCAAGTGTGTTCCGTCCATTCGTATGCGCCAAGCTGTCGTGCGGTGGTTACATAGCGCTGGTTGATCGCAGGTCTTCCCGTACGATGGTATCCCCCATCGTCAACGTCCAAATTTTCTCCATTCCTAAGTGGTTGCTCCCGAAAAATTTCGCATGCTAGGATGCCTACACCGACAGTGCCGGTTGTTGACTGTTGAGGACCGAACTTGGAGGAAGGCGGTGTCCTGCTTGATGGTTTGGCTCCATGAAGGAGGTTCTTATGAAACGAATTCTATTAGCTGGTGCAATCGTGCTGGCACCTTTGTGGGCGACTCAACTTATCTGGGCGGCTGGATTCTTTAAGGTGGGTGAAAAGGCGCCGACCTTTGCTTTGACGTCAGTCACGGGCGATGCTGTATCGCTCGAAAACCTAAAGGGGAAGGTGGTTGTGCTGGGACTGTTCCATATCTGTGACCCTTGCATGATGCAAGGGACTAATTTGCAAAAGGTTCATGAAGCCCTGGTCGGCAAAAATGTCGCCGTCGTCGGCATCAATTCATCCGGGAATTCCAAACGAGACGTGGGTGAGTTTCTGAGCGCATTTCCGGTTAAAGTCACGTATCCGTACTTGCTCGATCCGAACAAGGCCACCGACAAACTCTATGGCGGCGGGAAGTTCATTCCCAACGTGTATGTGATCGATCAGCAAGGTGTGATCAGGTGGCAACGCGTGGGCAATATGGAGCTGGCCGGCGCCGAGGTGATCATACAAGAGGTCGAAAAACTGTTAGCGTCCGTGCCGGCTGCGGGTGCAGGGGCCATGTAAACGGGAAAAGGGGAAACATGGACGAGTGGGAAGAAGGAAAACAGAAGTTTCTCGAAGTGGTGCAGGGGATTAACGGGGCCGTTGAGGTCGTGATTCCGACAAAGCCGACGAACAGCATGTTCCTCATATCCCTGACGAAAGGCCCGAATCGTAAATTCATCACCGTGTCAGAAGACGATATTATCGATCTTCCTAGCGAAGCCGGCATCCGCGCGAAGGTCACGAAGACCGTGCAGGATGCGATTACAGCTTTGTAATTCCGACAGTCCGAGGCGACAAACGTGAAACAGCTCCTTTCCGGTATTTGGCAATGGTCTTGGTTCTCTGAAGACAAGCAGATCGATTTTAACGGGCTGTTTCTCAACGTCGGTGAGCATAAGATTCTCATTGATCCTCCACCCATGACCGTCGAGGCCAGCACATTTATTCGCCGCCAGGGGGGCCTCGACTACATTATCGTCACCAATCGGGACCATGCTCGGGAGGCGGCGACGTATCAGGCTGAGTTTCGTTGCCAGGTGCAGATACCTGACGCCGATGCGCTGCAAATGGACCTGAAGCCGACCAGAACCTTCAAGGATGGCGAACTCTTGCCGGGAGGTATTTGGGTCATTCACCTCAAAGATCAGAAATCCCCGGGTGAATCGGCCTTATATATTCAGCAGGGGAAAGGCGTGCTCATCGCAGGCGATGCGCTGATCGGAAAACCGACGGGATCCTTGAATCTGTTGGCACCGGAGAAATACAGTGACGCGGCCAAGGCGAAAGAAGGGCTCCGGCGCTTGCTGAATTACAACTTCGACTCGATTCTTGTCGGGGATGGCGCTAGCATCTTGGTTGGAGCCAGACAGGCAGTGGAGCATGTGCTGCAGGCATAGAGGACGATGGCGCTTCGAAACGGACTCTCAGAGGAACTCAATCGCCAAGGCAACGAGCATTTTGCGCGTGGGCATTACACGGATGCCTACGCCTGTTACGCAAAAGCGTTGGAATGTGATCGCTTGACGGGCGATCATCGGGCATTGAGCGCGACACTGGGCAATCTCGGGAACATTTGTGCGGTCAGTGGTCGTCGCGAGTCGGCACAGAGTTATTATCAAGAAGTTCTGGAGTTGCAGAAGGTCTTGGGCGACGAGAAGGGTATCGGGACGACCCTGGCCAATCTGGGGAATTTGCGCGCCGATGCCGGGGAATGGGATCGTGCCAGAGCCTACTATCTCGAGGCACTCGACATCATGACTCGTGTACATGATGAACTCGGGAAGGCTGTGTTGTTTTCAGATCTAGGCCTTGTGGCGCGCGAGACCGGCCAGTTCGACGACGCCCTTCGACACTATGAGCAGTCCCTGGTGCTTATGCGCCGTCTGAACAATCAAGGGGGTGTCGCCGATGCCTGGCGAATGATGGGACGAACCTTCGCCATCCAAAAGCGATATGAAGATGCCATTGCCTGCTGCCATACCAGTCAATCGATTGCAGAGCGGAGTCGCGACGAGTTACGTACAGGCGGAGCTCGTTACGTCTTGGCTCAATGTTATGAGGATCTCGGCCAGTTGCAGATGGCGGTTGAGTTGTTGGAGCAAGTTGTGCGCATGGACCGTAAGTACGATCTTCCCAAATTAGCTGAGAACACCACACGGCTCGAACGTCTTCGCGCCCGTCTGGCTGCGGAAGATCCGACTCCCCAACCTCGGCGGTCACGCGCATGAATACCGCGGCCCTCCCATCCTGGGATCACGCTCGATCTCATCTGCTTGCAACCGTTCCTCAATTTTACGAACTGGAACCTGGGGGAGCCCTCGCCCTCGATCTAGGGGATGGGGATTGGTTGTTGGAAATCAGGTCAGATGGGCAGCTCCTCTGTCAACACGGAATCGCCATGGACGATGTGAAGAGTTTGATGTGTGACGGGACGACGGAGGATCTGGGGACCGATGAAGTGGCGAAACAGGCCAAGTATTTTCTGGGTCCCGCGGTGTCCAAAATGAGACCAACCCTCCTCAAGGCGGGCTTTGTGGAGCAGACGGATATGAATGACGAGTATGTCGCCATTACCTTCCTCAAGGGACTCGATTTTCAGCAGCCTGACGAGGTCATTGCCGCCGTGCGCTGGTGTCAGAATCTCTTCAAGAACCGGGCATAGCGCGAGTCTGACGGTACCTGTCTGTTCATGATGCCCCCTTCCATCACGACTATTGAAGCCTTCCGCAATGTCCTTGCCGCCTATCGATTGCCACGGGTCATTGTGACCGCGCTTGAATTGGATCTCTTTACAGCGATCGCGACCGGATCTTGGACTATCAAGAAATTGGCTCAGGCCATCGACGTGAGCGAGCGTGGGCTGGACATTCTCTGTCGCAATCTTGCGATGTGTGGATTGTTGCACAAACGTGGCATGACCTACCGCAACAATCCGTTCGCTGCGACACGGTTGAATGCCAAACATTCCCAGTATCGAGACGCCTATGTGGAGCTCTTGAGGAGTCAATGGACGGATTGGTCGCGGCTGACCGAAACCGTGCGAGGCGGACGCCCCGTCGATCACGATAAGCCTGAGGCGCCGGACTATCGACGTCAGTTCACCTGGGCCATGCACCATCACTCGGTCGATGTGGCGGCAAGAATCGCACGGCAGATGAATTTGAGTCGGGTTAGGACCTTGCTGGATCTTGGCGGGGGACCGGGGACCTATGCCATGGCGTTCTTGGCTCGTCATCCCAAACTGGAGGCGACCGTCTGTGATCGTGCGGCGGCCTTAGCAGTGGCGAAAGAAATTGCCGCGACGCACAAGGCGGGGAAGCGACTGTCCTATTTGCCGCTGAACTTCATGGACGAGCCGCTCTCGGGGCAGTACGATGTGGTGTGGTACTCCAACGTGCTACATATCTATTCGCCGGAAGAAAACCAGGCCTTGTTTCGACGCGTTTTCTCCGCGCTGGCTCCCGGTGGGCGCCTGATCATTCAGGATGCGTTTCTTCACGATCGAGAGGGGTTGTATCCGGAAGAAGCGAGCCTCTTTGCCGTGAGCATGTTGCTGTTCACTGAACGGGGCAACACCTACTCATTGCGTGATACCGCCCGCTGGCTTCAAGCGGCAGGATACGTGAAGATCAGACCCATCAAGATGAAGAAGGGAACTGAAGATTGGGATGGCGGCCTCCTGGAGGCCGCTCGTCCGGCCTGACGGTAAAAGCGCAACGGCCGCCGAAGATCATGATGAGGAAGTTCAGCAGGCTGCTCAGCAATGTGAGTGCCACAATCACTGGGCGTGGGGAAGGTTGGCCGGCTTCTTGGACGATAGTCGCGAGGTCGAGCGCCAGTGCGACCGTGCTGTACATCACCGCTACCATCACGATCCATTGCTGGCGGGTCACGACGAGCCCTCCCAGTAACAGCGCCGGAAATCCGAAAAGAAATCCCAGCAGCACGCCATGCTGGATAGTTGAGGGAGGCGCGGCCGAGCCGACCATAAAGAGGCTGGCTTCCACCGCGATCAGTGCGACAAGAAGTCCGATGACGACCGGACGGGTTGCTTCCATATCGGCACTATAGCTGCCCTCTCAGTTCGCCGCAAGTTGCCTTGTCCTCAAACATCTCTCAGTGATAGGCTGATTCCCATGGATGCCACAACGGTGGACTGCCCGACATTCGAGCCAGGTTGCTGCACGGTCATTTACGACGGACAGTGCCGATTCTGCGTGAAGAGCAAAGAAGGAATCGAGCGGCTGGCGCGCCCAGATCATTCAGCCTCTGTCAGATTCATCCCCTATCAAAGCCTGGAAGCAGAGCAGGTTCTTGGCCTTGAGTATCGGCCTGGGCGCCCAGATGTGGCCTACTTGGTCGGTTCCGACGGCCAGATTCGTCGAGGGCTGGATGCTATTTTCCCTCTACTCCCTGGTCTTCCAGCGGGGCGACTGTTGTTAGTCTTTCTCACGATGCCTGTTTTCAAGCCGATCGCCCACCGACTCTACGGATTTCTGGCTCGCAATCGCTATCGCTGGTTCGGTGCCGTGCCTGTCAAACCGCTGTAAACAGCAGACCTACCGGCCTTCGTTTCGAGACCACGCCAACATTTCACGATGAACCCAGCTTTGGAGGGGATAGCCTAGGCCGCTGTGTCATTTACCGCGTGGAGGTGATAGAGCGAGAATCCACCTCTCACCAGGGAGGCACACGTGGCTCTATACACACTTCGGAAGATGGTTGCGATTCGGGTTGTCGGAGGGAATCAGTGCGGGTACCTCAGGGAGTCTACCCTCGCCTCAGAAGGAACGAGGTTGGCGTTGACGGCGTGGCTGATGCTTGCAGTTCTTCTCACGTCGACCGTTTCCATCGCTGCCCCGTACGATCTCTCTTCCCGGGCTTTCCTCACTTCTGGCGTCGGTGCTCTGCCAGTGGCCAAGCCGCCGGCCGGTCATTCTGATGTATTGGCCGCCGCATTTGGGTTTCAGGCGGCCGGATCTTCGACCATTACGGTTCGAACGTATGATGCGCCGACAGGGGCCATATTGTCCGAGGATTCATTCGACGTGAATGTCAAAGAAGAGGGCGCTGCTGAACATGATGAGAATAAGGGACGAATTTTTGCCGGCGGGATCGGAACCGATTCTAAGGGGAAGTCGACGTTTATATTAAGGGTGTATGACGCGGAAACCGGGCGGTTTCTCTGGGAAGGGCAATTGAATTTGCTGAAGTTAGGTGAAGGAGGGACCATGAAGGCGAGCGCCGCACTCATCCCGAGCAATCCTGCGGTGGTTCAAACGTCAGCCGACTCTCAAGAACCCCTCCAGACTCTCTTCTACGTGCGAGCCGTGAATCCCGTCACGGGGGGGCTTGTGTGGCAGGATCAGTTTGTTCCGGGCAGTCGAAAGCGGGCACGGGCGGAAGGCGTGCTGTTCGATGCGCCGCGCGTGAGGTCGATTCACGAACCCATCGGGCATATGTTTGATTTAGTTGTGCGAACATACGACCGCACTTCTGGAACGCTGTTGTGGGAGGATTCATTCGAGCAACTGGACCGCATTGAGAAACCAGCGACTGAGCCAGAAACCAACGCCTATCCCCAGGCGATTCCCTTTTGGAACCCCATTGATCTAGTGGGCTCTGACACCTATCGGACGGCGTTGCGATAGAGGTCAAGACTTCGGCTGAGACAACGTGGCTCCCAGACTGTCGGCCCATTGTTGTTGGAAGTGGTCGTAGGACAGCAGGAGCCTGTCTTGTATGGCTGCGGCGATTGTTTGGCGGGCTTTCAGGTGGACGAGAACTTCGTGAACCTTGTGCATGCCGAATCGTTGAATCAGATAATGCGTGGCGGCATTGGCTTCCATATAGGCTAGGCTGACCCTCTCTGCCGGTAGGCTCTCCCAGCTGCCCTCAAGTGCCGTCAACGGAACCAGACTGTGCTCGCCAGCTGCCAGGTTTTTCACTTCCTGCCAGGGATCACCAGCCAGTTGCATTGCCAAGCCTTCGTTAAGCCAGGTTGGAATTGCCCCGCCAGTTGCTCCCAGTTCCTCGTGAATCAGGGCATGGACGAACTCGTGACGGAGTACCCGGGTCAACCAGGCGAGATCCGTGGCGGCTCCCTGCGTGGGGATTTGAATGCGTCCGAGGACAGGGTCGAACAGACCGTCCGCCCAACTGGGGCCGCCGGTGGCGCCTTGGAACTGGTTCTTCGTGTGAAGGACGACGATGATCGGTTTCGAGGGGAAAAAGTTGAACTTCTGACCGATCTCTCGATAGGCCTCTTCGAGAATATCAAGGACGGTGGTCCATGTCGTGGGATCTTCGCTGCCGTCGTATTTGACCGTGAAGTGGACGCTGTTGTGAGTTGAGAGTTTCTCTTCGACCTTCTCGGCGCGATGCACCTTCGCGGTGACCACCTTCAAGTAGGATTGAAGGCCGGGGTCTTTTTTAATTCGTTCCTTGGCCTGGGCCAGGTGTTTGCCGGCCTCTGTGAGTCGATCCCTCTCTTGGAGCAGGTCCGCCAAGGCCACATGTGGGAAGGGCTCGTCCGGGGCCAAGGCCAACACTTTCCTGAGGAAGTCTTCCGTGAGCGCGGGATCACGCAGGCCCCAATAGGCATTGGCCAGATTGAGATGGGCAACCGGGTTTTGGGGGTCGAGGGCGACGGCTTTCTTAAACGCTTTCACCGAGACCTCGGTTCCGCCGGTCTTTTCCTGGAGGATTCCGAGGTTGTTCCACAAGATGGCCACGTGCCGCTTGGTTGCCGATTCCGTGAGGAGCGACAACGATAGCTCCTCTAACTTGCTTTCTGCCAGCGCGATGTTGCGCTTTTCCAGCTCTTCATGGATGGCGCTGAGTAATTCAGAATGTCTTGGAACCGGGATGGTGACGGGGTCGATGGTGCGAGGCCGCTTCATCTCTGTAGCGACACGTTCCTGCGGCGTCGCTACGGGAGCCGAAGACGCAGGGGACGTGTCTTCGACGATGACTTGCGAGGCGGAAGGAGGTACCTCGGGGAAATAGCGGGGCTTCAGCCAGGCTTGGTAGAAAATGAAGAGGCCGATCAGAACCGCGAGTGGTCCCAGAATGTGTTTGATATTGCGCCGATACATGGGCCTCCTTCTGCACGTCCTACGCAAAATCACTCTAACACTGAGCCGGGAGAGCACCAAGGAAAGTCACAAAACCAGCGGCGGCCCTGCTGTTCTATCTCCCTCTTCGATGGAGGCCCTCGTTGAGCAGCGGACATGGCTGTGGTACGATCCCGCCTCAGGATGCCACGTCCTGATTCGCCCGACTCTCACGATCCCTTTCAAGCGTTCCTCCAACGTGTGACCAGACCGATTGAATTTGCCTGCCGCGATGCGTACGCCCATCTCGCGACGGTCAGGAATCTCGACCATTTTGTGTCGGAGCAGGTGATTGGTGTCATGGGAGAGCGAGTCTACCCTCGGACGCTCGAAGCGGAGCTCCTATCGCTGCGCAATCTATTTGTCGATTTCCACACGCGTCTGTCGCCTACCGAACAACAGGATCGGCTCTCGCGGGCGCTGGGCCTTCTCCGCCGCCTACAGGGGGAGCAGGGCACGATTAATCAGCCGGATGCTTCACCCGGTGAGGGTCAGCCTGTGTCTCGTCCGGTTCGCTCAGGTCCCGCACGACCCCTGTGGGAACTGCCGATTCAGTTCGCGAAGGGGGTCGGTCCGAGGCGGACAATCCTGTTGGAGCGTCTGGGAATCCACACGATTGAGCAGGCTTTCTGGGCGCTGCCCTGGCGATATGATGATCGTTCGGTCGTCACGCCGGTGGCCAAGCTCGCACCGGGTGCCATGCGTACAATTTGTGGGGTGATCGTTCACGCGGAGGCGACTCGTGCGCGGTCTCGCCGTCTGTCAATCCTCGATGTGGCGGTTGAGGATAGTACCGGGACAGCGCACGCCGTATTTTTCAATCAGCCGTACTTAGAAGAGGTCTTGAAAGAAGGCGTGCGGGTCATGATGGCCGGGCGTGTGGTCGCCGGTCGGCGTGGATGGATGGACGTGCGGTTGGAAGCGACGCAGTTCGAACTGTTGAGCGGCGTGCACGATGAGCTGCTGCATGTGGGGCGGATCGTCCCGATCTATCATGAAACAAAAGGGTGGACGTCCCGTCACATGCGGGTCCTGATCCATGGACTGCTGGCCGAATATGGAGCCGACGTGGAAGAAGTGCTGCCGCTGTCGGTGCGAGCGCGCCACCGGTTGCCACCGATCAGTGCCGCGATCCAGCAGGTGCATTTCCCACCACCGAAGACGGATCTTGCCGCCCTCGACCGAGGCGCCACGGCGGCCCACCGCCGCTTGGCTTTCGAAGAGTTGTTTCTGTTGCAGGCGGCTTTGGTGCTGCGTCAGCGGGAGACCAAAGAAGAACTCAAGCCATTCCGGTTTAATCCCCACGTGGCGCAGTTGAAGCAACTCGCGCAACTGCTGCCCTTCACGCTCACGTCTGCGCAGGAACGCGTGTTCCGAGAGATTCAGGCCGACATGGTGACCTCGCGGCCGATGAATCGACTTGTGCAGGGTGATGTCGGTTCCGGGAAGACGGTGGTCGCGCTCCATGCTCTGGTCATGGCCTGCGGATCGGGTTGCCAAACGGCGCTGATGGTCCCGACCGAAATCTTGGCTGAACAGCACTATCTGAATCTCAAACCGCTGCTGGAGGCGGTGGGACTGAAGGCTGTGCTCCTCACGAGTGGCGGCAAGACGAAGGAGCGGAATGACAAGCTGAAACACCTGGCATCAGGCACGGCGCAGGTTGCCATTGGAACCCACGCGTTGATCCAGAAGAAGGTACAATTCGCCAAGCTCGGCCTGGTGATTGTCGATGAACAACATAAATTCGGCGTCCTGCAGCGAAAGACATTGCTCGACAAGGGCTATCGGCCGGACGTCCTGGTGATGACCGCCACACCGATTCCCCGCACCTTGGCCATGACCGTCTACGGAGACTTGGATGTGTCGGTGATCGACATGCTCCCGCCAGGCCGTAAACCTGTGCGGACGTTGCTTTATAGTGAAGGGCAACGGCACAAGGCCTGGCAGTTGGTAGGGGATGAGTTGAAGGCTGGCCGCCAAGCCTATATCGTCTATCCGTTGGTCGAGGAATCTGAAAAGATCGATCTCAAGGCGGCGATCCAGGGCGCGGAACACCTGCAGCGCGACGTCTTTCCACAGGCGCGGGTCGGATTACTCCATGGCAGGCTTCCGACGGCTGAGAAAGAGCGTACGATGGCTGCCTTCAAGGACGGGACGATTCAGATTCTCGTGGCGACCACCGTGATCGAGGTGGGGGTGGATGTCCCGAATGCGACGGTGATGGTTATCGAGCATGCCGAACGGTTTGGGTTGGCACAGCTGCACCAACTGCGGGGAAGGGTCGGCCGGGGTGCCCATCAATCGCTTTGTATCCTGATGGCCTCGTATCTTGCGCGAGAGGCCCGAGCGTGGGTCGGCCGTGATGGAAGGCCGGAGCAGAATCTCTCCAATGCGCAACAACGGCTGGACGCGCTCGTCAACTCGAACGATGGGTTTCTCATTGCTGAGGAAGATCTCCGGATCAGGGGGCCAGGCGAGTTTCTGGGGCTGCGGCAGTGGGGCATGCCGGAGTTTCGAGCGGCCAATCTCCTGCGCGACGTCGATCTGTTAGAGCAGGCCAGACAAGAGGCCTATACGCTACTGGAACAGGACCCCGACCTGACATTGCCTCAGCACCAGGCGTTCAAGGCGGCCATGCTCCGGCACTGGCACGCCAAGCTCGCGCTTGGAGATGTGAGCTAAGCAGCATGGAAGCTGCCGGTTCAGTGGAGGGCTGACACATGGGAATGTTGCAACGCCTGAGTCACGATTTGCGCGCCGGCTGGGTGACCTTACGGCACGGCACGGCCAAGGCCGCCACGCGCGCGTTGGAAGAGGGCGAATTGCTTCGATATCGTCTTGAATTGCGAAAAGTCGATCAGCAACTCGACGATCTCCATGGAGACATCGGCGAGCGAACGATCGAGTTGCACGATCGCGGTGAGGCGGCGGACCGCATTCTGTCCGATTCGGAAGTCACCCGCATGATGCAACAGGTGCGGACGTTGCAGGATGAACGGACCAAGCTGTTATTGGAAATGAATGATATCACCGTAGAAGGGTAGTGGGAACGTTCCATGACCGTCTCGCCGATTGCTTCCCCGCGGATCCTCGCCGGTATCGATATCGGCACGTTGACCTGTCGGTTGCTCATTGCAGAACTCTCTCCGTCCGGGGGGCTTCAAGAACTTCGATCTGATCGGCGCATCCTTCGACTCGGGCAGGGCGTCGATCGGGATCGCCTGTTGCGTGCCGACGCCATGGAGCGGGTGGTTGACACGCTGAAGGAATGGCGCCAGGTGATCGACGCCTATCATGTTGAGGCCTCAGCGGTGGTGGCCACCAGCGCGGTGCGCGATGCCAAGAACCGTGAGGAATTCTTGGGCCTGGTGAGGCGTGAAGCCGGGTTCCACGTTGAGATCATTTCCGGGGAAGAAGAAGCGCGCCGGACCATGCTCGGCATCCGCTCCGGCCTGCCCCCGGGCATGACCGACCTGCTGGCGCTGGATATCGGCGGCGGGAGCACGGAGTTTATTCTGGATCAGCCTGGCCGGCCGACGATGGCGCGCTCAATCGACATTGGCGTCGTGCGACTGAGCGAAAGAATCCTGCATGGCGATCCGCCGACCGCGGGGGAGGTGCAAGAGGCGCGAGACTGGGTGCGGCGAGAAACCGTCGCCGCCGTTGCTGACATGCCACGGCCACCCGGACTCACGTTCGTCGGCACGGCGGGAACAATCACGGCACTAGCGGCCATGGCCCAGCAGTTGCCGACCTATGAACCGGCGCGAATTCACAACTACCGGCTGACGCTGGAAACAGTCAAAGGATTGGAAGCGCAGCTCTTGAGCAAATCGAAAGCTCAGCGAGAAGGCCTGCCGGGCCTAGAGCGAGGCCGGGAGGAAGTCATCGCCGCCGGGGCGGTTATCTTGCGCACGGTGATGGAGACGCTGGAAAAGAGAGAGTGCTTGGTCAGCGATCTAGGGCTGCGCGAGGGAGTGCTGATCGATTTGGCCAAAAGAATCACACAGCGGTGAATATTTGAACCC
>JAHFEW010000096.1 GCA_023248215.1 Nitrospira sp. | reverse complement strand
TCGGCGCGTCCGTTCCGTGCCCCCGCTTGCCGCTGCAGTTCCATGCGTTCGCGTGTGGTCAGTTTCATCACGCCCTCCATAGGCCCGATGATACTCCCATTTAAACGTTACAGTCCACTAGCAGGGCTGCTGAAACACTCTGTTGGCACGCGAGCAAGTCGATGGTCTGCACGTGCCGCGCAACAGGACATCACCCCCGTAGGATGCTGAGTTACTCGACAGGCGTGGTGAGAGGCGGGCGGCGCTCAGGACTGACTAGTCCGACGGAGTGACCGAACCACTGCGGGAGCAGCGATCCAGTCACCATGCCGGCAGAGGCCATCAAGAACCCGACGAACTGCGGCGGCCAGACCGGATTAGGAGAACCGGACAGTTCCAACATCATCCACGTTCCAAGCCCGGCCGCAATGGCAAGCAAGGCGCCTTGCGTGGTGGCTCGTGCCCAGTACAATCCGGCACACAACGGCACGAAGGCTGCGACCAGCGTCACCTTGTAGGCACTTTCGACCATTCGAAAAATGCTGGCCTCCGAGTGGAGAGCAAACAGCAATACGATGGCGGCAAAACCGATCAAGACCGTCCGCATCACAAGAAGCAAGCCACGATCGCCGATCGTGGGCAGGAACCCCTTGACGATATTTTCGCTGAACGCGACCGACGGCGCGAGCAAGGTGGCAGAGGAACAGCTCATGATGGCGGAGAGCAACGCGCCGAAGAACACGATCTGCGCCACGATCGGCGTATGTTGCACAATCAAGGTGGGCAGCACGAGCTGGGAGTCCCGCTCAAGCAGTCCCGTCACCTGCGCCGGATCAATCAGGGTCGCCGAATAGGCCAGGAACATCGGCACAAACGCGAAGAAGAAATAGAGCGATCCCCCGAGCACCGATCCCCGCACAGCCGTCCCTTCATCCCGCGCCGACGTAATCCGCTGAAACACATCCTGTTGAGGGATCGACCCGAACATCATCGTGACCCATGCCCCGAGAAAGGGAATCCAGGACTCGAGGCTGGCCGGCGGAAAGAAATCTAACTTTCCCGCCGCCGCCGCATGGGTCACCACTGCTCCCACCCCGCCGGCCAACCCGCTGACCACCGAACCGATATAGAGCATCCCTCCCATAATGATGGTGATCTGGACAAAATCAAGAATCGCCACGGAAAACATGCCGCCGAAGGTGGTGTACGTCAGCACGATCAACGCCCCCAGCACCATGCCGATCGGTTGGCTCATTGCGCCGTCCGTGACGATATTGAAGACCAATCCGAGTGCTTTGATCTGCGCCGACACCCATCCGAGGTAGGATGCCACGATGCACAACGTACAGAGGACCTCAACGACACGATTGTACCGCAGGCGGTAATAGTCCCCGATCGTGAGGAGGTTCAACCGATACAAACGACGGGCGAACAGCAAGCCCGCAAGAATCAAACAGAGGCTTGATCCAAACGGATCGGCCACCACTGCCCGCAGGCCGTCTTTAACAAAGGTGGCGGAGATGCCCAACACGGTTTCGGCGCCGAACCAGGTGGCAAAGACGGTGGCCGTCACGACAGGAAGGGGCAGACAACGTCCGGCTACGGCAAAGTCTTTGATGTTGTGGACACGGGTCGCTGCGTAGAGCCCGATCCCGACCGAGAAGGCAAGATAGAGAATCACGAACGACAGCAGCATGGGACCATTCGCGCCGCGGTGAGGACAGAGCCAACAGCCGATGACGTGCGAGGGGGATTGTACCGAGAGCGCGGCGCGCGCGCAATGTGTGAGGAGAAAACCCCGCGAGCAGGTGAGTGCTGACGAAGCGACGGCTACTGAGTAGAATCAGAATTCGGCCGCTGCGCAGACGGCCATTCCCTAAGACACGGCCTGCACAGGCCTCATCGACATACGCCGGCCTGGCTGTGCCATTTCGTGAGAAGCGGGCTACTCCCTCTGAGCTTTCATGTCCTTGCCCTTGGCGCGCTCAACATCACCTCAACCAGGACGCCTTGAGAAGCGGCGCGGCTGAGAACGACCGTTTCGTTGACTTCTCATCTGCCTATGGTAGGAATAGTCCATGCGGTACTCGATCTATTTCGCATGGTTCGCGGCAGTCCTGTCGATTTGCATTCTGACGACGCTCGCCTCCGTTCCGGGATTCGTGAACGAGGAACGACCGCCCGAATCCAAAATCATTGTAGGGGCTTACGGTTCCCGATCAATTAAGACTGGATCAATCAAGATCCAGCGCGTGCGCTGCAATCCCCTCAAACCATCCTGTCACGCTCCCAAACAAAAGCTGCAACCAAAAGTTCCGGCCTAACAGAAGGCTGAAAAAGGCCGCCAGCTTTGTTCTCGCATCGTTCAGAGGCTCAACGTACCGCACAGAGTACGCTTCGCCTCTAAGACACTGCCGGCTCACCATCTCGCCGGCGTCCACAAACGTGGCGCTCATTATTCTTCGCGCCGTGGACCTCGCTGCGGCCTCGCTGGACGGCCTTTTTGAGCCACCTGCGAGAATGCTCTCATCTTGAGCTACACGTGCGGAACATACGCGCGGGATATTTTCTTCACAACCCGCTTGCCAAGGCTTCCACCATACAGGCCATGGAACGTTCCCGCCTGTAATACATCGGCCGCAATCGCCTCCCCCGCTACGATAGCGGAATCTGTGCCTTGTTCACCTCCAGCCACTGTGCAAACGTCTGCAATCCGGGATTGAGAGTCCGGGCGATAGCCGGATCGCGGGCGCCGCAGAACGCCGCGTTGAAGTCACGCTTAAATTGAAACATGTTTCCCAAATCATCGGCTCCGGGAAACCCAAACGTCCGATACACCTCCGGTGGTACCGCGTTGTAGCGCACGTCCTGACCGAGAGCCTTGGTTAAGGCGGCGGCCATTTGTGATCCGGTGAGATGCTCCCCCGCCACTCCGACGGTCTTTCCGAGGTACGTGTCCCGTTTCTTGAACAACCCCAGCGCACACTTCCCGATGTCTTCCGCCGCGATACCCGGCAACTTGGCCTCGCCCATCGGCAGGGTGAATGCGAACGTGTCATCCGGTCCTTTTTTCGGACCCATGCCGAAATGGATGAGATTGTCCCAATAGAAGGAGGTCAGCAAGAAGGTCGTGGGGATCCCGAGCTGCCTGAAAACCTGATCCGCTTCGCCCTTGGCATCAAAATGCGGCACTTTGTATCGGCCCATGAGTGTCGGCATCCGACTGTCGTTCAGAGGCACCCATCGGCGAGTGTCTTCCAGCGTCGACCAGATCACATGCTGCACACCCGCCGCCTTGGCGGCGGTGGCCATGGCCTCGGCTTCAGCAAACTCTTTCTCCGGTGAAAAATGTGCCCAGAAAAAGGTGACACAAAAGGCCCCGTACGTTCCGGCAAAGGCGCGCTTGAGACTTTCAACATCGTGGACGTCGGCTGCGACCACTTCTGCACCGAGTCGTGCGAGTTCCTTCGCTTTGTCCGAATTCACATCCCTGGTCAGAGCACGAACCGTCATCCCGGCGGTTCGATCGGCAAGAATCGCCCGCACCAATCCGCCTCCCTGCATGCCCGTGGCCCCGACGACCGCAACCACCTGCTTGTCTCCCATCCTGTAGTCTCCTTTCTGTGAGTCTTGTTGACGGCAAGCCATCATTCCCGTCGGCCTGCTGTCAATCCGTGACAACGTTGTGCGTTTCCTCCCAATGAGGACCAGATCTAGTCTTCGCCGACGCGGGCATGATAGGCTATTTCTAGCTAGCCTGGGAGAAAGATTATGGTACGTCTAGCGACCAGTCGAACGGGCCTTCCTCGGCGGTGGTTTTCGTCGTTGATATTCGGACTCTGCACTGGCCTTCTCGTCTTTCCTGCCCATGCCGCCGAGTCTTCCGGCCCCTGGGAATGTTCAAACTACAGCGGCGACGCACACACTCGATGTCTCCAGGCCTTTATCGAGATCCAGCGTGAAAAAATTTCAAAGCTGGAAGCGGAAGTCCACCTTCAACAGGGCACCGTCGGCCAGCTAAAAGATCAGGCCGATCGACAGCGCGCCATGACCGCCGATCTCCAGCGCCAAATGTCCGAACAATTTTCCTCGGTCTCCACATACGGTTATGTTTCGCCGGGATTGCTCTACGGATACCCGTCCGTGGGATTCGGCCTCTACCTCGGCCGTCCCTGGCTGTATGGCTCACCCTTCTACGGCCGCCCTTACGCCTGGGGCCCACGCTACTATCGGCCCTACTTTGGACGATGGCATCGGCGCTGGTAAATATGGCAGTGCCGGCGATCCACGCCGGAAGTCACCCGGCAGGCCCCCTTTATCACGGATGCGAACAGACTGCCGATCGATCACCCCTGCCAGAGCCGCGTCTTTGGTTCCGGAGGCGGGCCAGGGAGTAGAAGGAACCTTCCATGTCGGCACAGGCTCAATTTCCGCACGAACAAACCGCCACGGGTGAGTTTCAACGACAAGCCGATGCCTTCCGCAGCTGGGTGACCGACGACGGCCAATCCGGCTATCCTGCCGCAGCCGGACGTTATCATCTGTACGTCTCCCTCGCCTGTCCCTGGGCGCACCGCACGATCATCGTCCGCACGCTCAAGCACTTGGAGTCGGTCATCGGCATGACAGTCGTCGACCCGATCCGCGACGAGCGCGGCTGGGCCTTTCGCCACGGCCTCGGCCATTCCCTCGACCCCATCAATGGATTTCACTTTCTCAGCGAGGCCTATCACGCGACCGATCCCGACTACCGCGGCCGCGTGACCGTTCCAGTGTTGTGGGATACCATAACCCACCGGATCGTGACCAATTCCGACGACGACCTCATGCGCATCTTCAATGGTGAGTTCAATCGGTTTACAGACAGTACACTCGACTTGTATCCCGCATCGCTACGCCCACAGATCGACGCATTAAACACGTTCATCTATGAGCATGTGAACGACGGCGTCTATCGCGCCGGGTTTGCCACGTCGCAACAGGCTTACGAGAGGGCAGCCCACAGGCTGTTCGACGCACTGGATCAGCTGGAGACCAGACTCCGCGACCGTCGCTATCTCTTCGGAACGCAGTTCGTCGAATCCGATTGGCGACTCTTCGTCACGCTGCTCCGGTTCGATGCCGTCTACCATGGTCATTTCAAATGCAACCTCAGGCGCATCGTCGACTATCCGCACCTCTCCGGCTACCTCAAGGATCTGTACCAGGTCACGGGCATCGCCGACACGGTCAATTTCGACCATATCAAACGGCACTATTACATCACGCATGACGACATCAACCCGACCCGCATCGTCCCCATCGGCCCTCACCTGGATCTGGCAAGCCCGCATGGGCGATCCGGCCTCTCTTAACCGCGAATCTTGCCGAGACTGCCACCAAGAATTTTCTTGAGCCGTAAGGGCTCTCTGGCATATGGTGGGCACAGTCTTGTTTTTCAGCAGAAAGGATCGTCCATGCGTCATGTGACCGGTGTCGTCTCCGCAGTTGTGCTCCTCATGTCCTCTCTCACTTGGGCCGCAGCCCCCGAACCGGCCAACGATGAACAGAAAACGTTGTACGCCCTCGGCGTGGCGCTCAGCCAATCGTTAGAGCCGTTCACCTTGAATGAAACTGAACTCGAGTTCGTCAGGTCCGGTCTTGCGGATGGAGTGTTGAAGCGGCCGCAGAAGGTCGACCTGCAGGTGTTTGGTCCGAAGATTCAGCACATGCAACAAGTGCGCGCCTCCGCACTGGCCGATGTGGAAAAGAAAGCCGGGGCAGGGTTCCTTGCCAAAGCCGCAGCAGAACCGGGTGCGAAAAAAACGGAGTCGGGTGCCATCGTCACCACCATCAAGGAAGGCAAAGGTGCGACTCCGAAAGCCACCGATACCGTGAAAGTCCATTACCACGGAACGCTGACCGATGGAACCGTCTTCGACAGCTCCGTGAAACGTGGCGAACCGGCCAGCTTCCCGCTCAATCAGGTGATCAAGTGTTGGACCGAGGCGGTGCAGTTGATCAAGGTCGGTGGCAAGAGCCGATTGGTCTGTCCGTCGGGAATTGCCTATGGCGACCGAGGCTCACCTCCCGTCATTAAACCGGGCGCCACGCTGGTGTTTGAAGTGGAGCTCCTGGACATCGTCAAACAATAGCCCTCTCCTTCAGGAGGACTCTGCCGAACGGTGGAGTCCTCCTGAGTGACTTCCGGCCCTCCTAACAGGCTGCGGAAAAACTCGATTGTTGCGTAATACGCCGCGATCAGCTCACGTGCCGTGTCGGTGTCAGAATAGCCCGCAGGATGCGCAAAAAGGCCGTCCAGCAAGGCCGCAGCGAGCGAAGAGGCGAATCGTACTCTCTGCCGTACGTTGAGCGTCTGAGCGATGCGAGAACGCCGCTGGCGGACTTTTTCCGCATCCTCCTAATTTGAATCCTCTTCAAGACCTCCGATAGTCATCGTCACGGCCTTTGTCCCACCAGCGGGTCTCGGTCAATGATTCTCAACCCAGCTGGCATAACGATTCACCGAATCCTCACGCTGGAGATCGGATACCACCGATCCGTTCGTTTCCCTTCAATCGCCAGATCGACATGAGCGGAGCGCCCATCCTCGGGGAGAATCGCCACATCGAGGGCATAGGTATCGGCGGGAACGGTCTCCGGCACGACCACCGTATCCACGACCTGGTGAGAGGGTCCCGGCAGCCACTGCTTCAGATCGGCATGACTGATCCACTGCGCCACCACTCGATCGGAACTCGACCGCAACCGATAGGCCAGCGGCCAGACGTGATAGATCGGCGCCACCCCGATATTGTCCCAGCGTGACCGAAGAACCAACGGATCACCCGATCTGCCCTCCGTTGCATGAGTCATCTCACGCAGGACAAATCGATAGCCAATCTTCTTCAGAAACTCGTCGAAGCGGGGTCGCCAGGCCGCAGGCACAGGCTTGGACTTCGCATTCAGCACCGACAGATGCCACTCGAGCCCCTTTTCCAGAATTCGATCGAGATCGAACCCGCGATCGTACCAATCCTGGATATAGCCGCAGACTTCCAGCTGAACCGGCCCAACCTTCCAGGCCTCGCCCACGACGGGATTGCGAACGGCGGGCGCATAGACATGCTCCATATGATTCCACGTCGGGCCAAAATAGTTGAAGTCTCCATAACAGTCGCCGCGCCAGCCCGCGCCCCGAGCGGTCGCATACTCCAGCTGGCCGCCGACCAACATGACCAGCGGGGTGCCGGCAAAATACTTGAGGTACCAGTCCGTAATCGCAATCTGGTTGGCCTCACTCGGATAGAACTCCTTGCACTGTGCTTCGACACCTCCGCAACAGGCGGTATTCCACTCGCCCCAGCAACCCACGGAACCGATGTCCACATGATCGATATCGACGGACCGTCCGTAACGTGCGCCGAAGGCACGGATGAGTCGTTCATGGTAGTCGAGAAAAATGGGATTGTTATAGTCGGGAAAGATCCCGTCCGATTCCTTCACACTGGCCACTCCCTTATCGAGCAACCATTGCGGGCTGCCGGTCTTGTATTCGGAGACGATGCGGATGGCGAGCGTCTCGCCCTTGGCCTTGGCCTGGTCGATCACCCGGTCGACGAGCGCGAAGTTGTATTGTCCCTCTGTCGGTTCAAGCTCGGCCCAAGGCCAGCGAAAATAGGCCACGGTCGCGTGGGGATACTCTTCGACCGTAGGCGGATGTCCGAAACCGAAGTGAAAGTCGGCAAACCCCATCCCAGGGTTGTACAACAGGTCATTGATTTCGCGGGGGTGCACCGTCACGGTTCTCTCAGACGGCTGCGGGGTCGCTGATGAAGGACGATCCCTGTCGTTCGGAGTTGCGCCTGCAGATCCCGATGAACCGGATATCGTCTCGGCACAGCCGCCCATGCCCCACAACAGTGTCAGCAGCACCAACTTCTGCCATCCTCGCCTCCCCATATCGCCTCCTTTCTCACCTGAATCGTCAATGTGTGCCCCTCCCTCCGCGGGCAATCGTCGATCATCAGCCCAACCTATGCCCGTTCCTCCCATGTCGTCAATCGATCGCCCTGAGCAGAGCGAATGAAGGACTCCCGACAACAGCCGGCCCTTGAAAGGGACTGTGGGGTCGCGCCGTGAATTATGATAGGGTACGCGGCCAGACTAACAGGATGTTGAAAAAGTCCGCCAGCTTTGTTCTCGCTAGACACTGCTGCCTCACTATCTCAGCGGCGTTCACAAACGTGACGCGCTTTATTCAACGCGTCGTGAACCTCAGAGGCTCAACGTACGGCCATGGGAAAAGAGCCGGTCCCGGCAGGCTCGGGGTGGGCGGGTAAGAGTGACGACGCTTCGCCTCTTCGCTGGCTGCGGCCTCGCTGGACGGCCATTTTGAACATCCTGTCAGTGCTTCTGATCCTGCCCGTGATATACAGCGGTTCGGAATTTCGAGGCTGTTGAATGATTGTTCAACAGCCTGCTAGAGGAGCAATGTCTCGACATGCTGAATCTGTTTTCACAAACTCCTCGATCCGACGGCGTGGTCATCACCGGCGCCTCCACCGGCATCGGCGCCGCCTGTGCCCTCGCGCTCGATAAACTTGGCTATCGTGTCTTCGCGGGTGTCCGTAACCCGGCCGACGGCGAAACACTCCAGCGTCAAGCCGGTCCACGCCTGATGCCGATTCGCCTCGACGTCACCGACCAAGCCTCGATCGCGGCAGCGAGTCATACCGTCATGGCCATGATGGGCGACCGCGGCCTCGCAGGCCTGGTCAACAACGCCGGTATCGGCGTCGCCGGTCCCATCGAACTATTACCCCTCGCCGACTGGCGGCGGCAATTCGAGGTGAATGTGTTCGGCCTCATTGCCGCCACCCAAACGTTTCTCCCGTTGATCCGCCAAGGACGGGGACGCATCATCAATATGGGGTCCATCGCCGGCCGCGCGAGCATGCCCTTCATGGGCCCCTATGCGGCTTCGAAACATGCACTGGTAGCCGTGACCGATGCCCTCCGCATCGAACTGCAACCGTGGGGAATCCGCGTCGCGCTCATCGAGCCCGGAGCCATCGCCACGCCTATTTGGGTAAAGACCAGGAAAGAAGTGGACCAGTGGGACGCGTCCTGGAGCCACGACCTCAAGGCCATGTATCAAGAGGGCTTTACTCGTGTCAAAGAAGCGGCGACCGCTGCCGGAGAACAGGCACAGCCGGCTGGAGCCGTCGCCGACGCGGTGACCCATGCGCTACGATCCCGGTGGCCGAAATCCCGCTACCTGCTGGGCTCGGACGCGGCGATCCGCGCCTATCTGGCCTTGATCCTTCCGGGCCGCCTGAACGATTGGCTGATCACCAAGATCGTCGGACTTCCCCCGCGTCGCTGATTGCTTTCAACGACGCGTCACTCGAACCATATCGATCACCTGCCCCTGTCCATCGAGATAGACCGACACCAGTTCGTTGGGAGCCAACTGCTCGATCGCCGGCTGAAGCAAGGGGCGCACGGGAAAGGATTGAATGTCATCGATGTTCATCCGAAGACGCACTCGCCCGTCACCGATGGTCACGAACGCACCTTCCACGCGACGCCGCGGGGCATGTGGTGAAGACCCCGCCACCAGTTCGCGAGGCTTCCCTAACGAAAATACATCGACGAGGAGGTAGGCTCGATCGACGGCAAAATCGGCGGCTTCGCCGACCTCCAGGGCCGCAAGTTTCTCCATGGCGACTGTGCGCGCATAAAACCCGACATCCCGTCCCGTATCGAGGCGAATCGTCACTCGCTCCTTCTCGGGGTTGAACGGCCTTCCCAGAGAGCCGCGGAAGATTTTCGTCGGCGGTGTCTCGGAGGGACGCTGGTAGGCCACGATCTCGTCCCGATCATTGACCATGATCTCGACCGCCCCACCTGCCTGAAGCCCACGAGCTTCGTCTCCACCGGCTTCAATCGACAGATATCGCGGAGTCCGTTCACCGGTCTCGACCTCCATGCGATCGCCGGTGATGCTGCTGATGGTACCCTTCACGAGCCTGGCGCTCGGCAAGATGCCCGGCAGCGGTTTCAACTCTTCGATGCTGAGCCCGTGCATGAGCTTAGTCGAACTGCCGCACCCGGCCACATGGCAGGCCATGATGATCGCGCCGGTGAGAACAAACCTCCTCATGCGCTTCGTGCCCATCGTGCCCCCATTTCTTTCAGGCCCGATGATAAAACAAACCGTCGTCCCGAGGCGAGGGTCCATCCGCTCACAGTTGACAGGATCTTAATCCGCCTTGCAGCGATGCGTAACGGGGTCTTGCCACACTGTCCGGCCTTGGGTGCTCGCCGGCACCCGGCTCTTTCCAGAAAGGAACCGGCTATGACACTTCCACCTGTCGAAACGGCCGTCGGCAATCCACTCGACTCGACCATCGAAGGCGGCACCCCGCAAATCGGCCTCTTTCTCATTTTGATCCTTCTCGCCGTCGGAGGAATCTACATCGCCGGTGAATTGACCTCGAACCTGTCCGGCTTGCGCACCTCTTCAGTTTGGCCGTTCGTCTTGCTCGGGTTTGCTTTGCTGATCGCGCTGGGGTTCGAATTCGTCAATGGATTTCATGACACGGCCAATGCCGTGGCGACCGTCATCTATACGCATTCCTTGCCGCCTCATATCGCGGTCGTGTGGTCCGGGATGTGGAACTTCATCGGTGTCATGCTCGCCTCCGGAGCGGTGGCGTGCGGGATCGTCGCGCTCCTCCACCATGGCTTGGCCGGCACATCCAGCCTGGTGCCCTGCACGTCGCCGCACTGCCGGCCTGGCAGCCCGCTTGCGGTCTTGGCACGAATCGCCGCATCATAATGTTCGTCCCCAAGGAGAGATTTCCATGGCACCCCTCGATGCTCCTCCACTCTTGATCGAACAGGGTACCTGTTACGCCTTGTTTGCCTACAACATAGGACTGGCCATCAATCTGGACGAGGCGGAGCGGCACGTCACCGCGATCAAGGAACGCGGCCGCATCCGCCACAAGGCGCGCGCTCCGCACTACTTCGAGTATCGCCCGGCGCCGCTGCGCCTCACGCAAGAGACGCTTTCCCTGGCTTTCGGTGCTTACAGATCGAGTGAGGCGGTGGAGGTGATGCTGTATGACTTCGGCGCCGTCACCGTCATCTATCGCATTCCGATCAATGGACCCTTCGAGGGCCTGCTGAGTTTGAGCGAATCGCTGTACGAGAACGAGACACTGCTGGCGGAGTCGCGGCAACGCCTGGATCAGCTGGTGCGTGACATTCAGCCGGCGATCGAGCGTCCGTCGACTCCGAACGAGGTCGAGGACTATCTGATTTTTTCCATTGAGCGTTGCGCGCCGTCGGCCATCCAAACATTCGGAGCCGCCTACGATCCATTATTTGCCCACGTTCTGCGCAGCGAACGCACGCGGCTCTCCGATCAGGAAATCCACGAAGCGACCTCCTGTCGGATTGCATTCAGCCGGGACGACACGGCCCTCATCGACTGGAATGCCGCGATTGTCTTCGGACAAGACATGGATGACGTGCGGGCGGTCCTGGAGTTCGTCAACGTGGAGTTGCTCGAAATGCGCACGTTGGACGAGCAACTCGATAAGGCACTCGACCAGGGTTACGACGCCCTCACACGCAAGACAGGCCCGAAATCATGGCTTTCCGGTTCGCACGAAGCCGCGTTGACGCACATCGGGCAATTGCAGGTCGACAGCGCCGTGCTCTTCGAACGAGTGGCCAACACGCTCAAGCTGCTCGGGGATCAATATCTGGCCCGGGTCTACCGATTGGCATCTCAACGGTTTCACCTTGAAGCCTGGGACGCCAGCATCATCAGAAAGCTGCAGACCTTGGAAAGCATCTATGGGAAGATGACCGACCGGGCCACGACTCAACGAATGGAAGTTCTCGAATGGATCATCATCGTGCTGATTACCATTTCGATCGCCGTCTCATTTCTGCCGATCGCCGGTCATTGACCATTTCAGCGCCAACAGACGGCGAATCGGGGAACGCCACCACCGCGCTCAAGCCGAGGGCATGGGACTCTAGGCATCCGTGGACAGGTGTGTTAAAAACCCTGCTGCCGACACACCTCTCTTCTGGAAGCCGATGCATCACCCGTTCATCGACCAATTGCTCCGCTGCGCGATAGGGCTACTTGCCGTCCTGAACCTGGCAGGCTGCCTGTCTCCCCCGACATTGAACCGCGCTGTCCTTGCCTATGACGAGGCCATCACCGACGCCATCTCAAAGCAACTGATGATCAATATCGCCCGGGCACAGCATCACGAACCGATTCACTTTACCGGCGTGGCCAACGTGGCGGCCACCTTCGATTTCCGATTCAATGCCGGTGCCGGGCCGACGCTCACCGGCGAGCACGGTCGCACGCTGGTTCCCATCTTCGGCGGATCGGTCGCCGAAAATCCCACGATCAGCATCACACCGATCGAGGGGGAGGAGTTCACCAAACGACTCCTCACGCCGTTTCAGGAAAGCAAACTCACCTTGCTGCTGCGGCAAGGGGTCGATATCGATCTCTTGCTTCGGCTGATGGCCAAGGAACTCCGCCTGAAAGAGAAGGGAATAGAGGTGGCCTATCGCAACAATCCGGCGGACACAGACGGCTATGACATGTTTCGAAAAGTTGTCCTGCATCTCTCGGCGATTCAAGATGCCAATCGCCTCTACGCGGAAGCGTTGACCTTCGAACGCACCTGGACCATTCCGGCGGAGTCCGTGACGGCGGAAGGTTTCGCCGCGCTCGAACAGCAGTACCTCATCACCTACAACTCGGCCGACCGCACCTATACCCTGCGAAAACCGATGTCCGGACGGATCCTGATTACGAACTACGATCCCGCAACCCTTCCGGAGAAAGAACGGATACGCTTGCACGAAACGGCGGATCAACGTCCGGTCAACGATGTCTCCTTCGACATTCGAGCCGGGCATTACGGCGGGGACTGGCCGTTACAGGGCGATTTTAGGCTGCGGAGCTTCAATGCCATGCTGAACTTTCTGGGTCGATCAGTCGAGGAGGAAGCGGAACATCACGTAGAAAAAGACCTCCGCACGCCGCCGGTCGCTGAGAATCCGGTCAAGACGATGGACCTGCTCGTCCTGGACAGCGCTCCTGCCGGATCAGACTTGACCGTGCGCTCCCACGGCCACCACTATGCAATCAATGCCGCGGGACCCCAGGCACGCTGGAACCGCGAAGCGTTCAAACTTCTGTCCCAACTGTTTCAGATGACCGTGACTGACCTTCCGCGGACCGGCGTTCCCAGCATCACGATCGCGAAATAATCCGCAGCCGGCGGGACATACGGGCGTGTCCTTTTTCTAGCAGGCTGCGGAAAAACTCGATTGTTGCGTAATACGCCGCGATCAGCTCAGGTGCCGTGTCGGTGTCAGAATAGCCCGCAGGATGCGCAAAAAGGCCGTCCAGCAAGGCCGCAGCGAGCGAAGAGGCGAATCGTACTCTCTGCCGTACGTTGAGCGTCTGAGCGATGCGAGAACGCCGCTGGCGGACTTTTTCCGCATCCTGCTAGATCAGTCTCTTGCAACTCCACGGCGCTCTCTATTAGGGTGGGCCTGGTCGAACAGATTGCGGCACCAAGCCTCGCGTACGAGCTGCAGGCCCATCTGTATTCCGATTCACACCCATGCACGGTTATCGCATCTACCGATCCCTGCGCTGGCAGTGGACAACCCTCATCCTCAGCCTCTGGCTCTCCACGCCTGCCTGGTCAGACGAAGTGTACCTGCTGAACGGCGATCGGCTCAGCGGCACGATCGTGAAAATGGAAGACCGTCTTCTGACCCTGCAGACGGACTACGGCGGCGAGATCAAAGTCGATTGGGGCAAGGTCCAGCGCCTGACATCCGACGGACCGCTGAAGATCCTGGTCCCGGGGGAATCGCGCGATGTCTTCCGGAGTTTTTTCTACGGCGCGCATGACCTCCATGAAGTCAGGGAACTGGGACCGGATAGTCCGGTGCCCTTGGGAGATATCACCGCCATCAATCTCGAACCAGTCCGCTTGACGGGAACGGTGACGATCGGCGGGAATAGCACCTCCGGCAACAGCCGCGCCAAAGCCTTCAACGGCGCAACCCGTTTGACTCTGCATGCACACCGCCAGCGGCTCATCATGGAAGGCAAATACAACTATGGCCAAGCCGGTGATCAGGTGACGGCCCGAAACTCCATGGCGAGTCTGAAACACAACTATTTCGTGAGCAAGCAGATCTTCATCGAGTCCTTCGGTATGCTCGAAAAGGACACCTTGCAGAATTTGCAACTTCGCAACACGATCGGCAGCGGCTTGGGCTACCAATTCTATGAGAGCGCCCGCACGACACTCTCGCTGTCCGTCGGTCTCGCCCATGTGAACGAGCATTTCACGAACAGCCCCAACACGCAGACCCCGTCCGGACGCTGGAGTCTGCGATGGGAACATGCCATTTGGCCGGATCGCGTCAAGGTGTTCCACCGCCATGAAGGATTCTGGGACATCAATGCCGGCAACGCGTTCCGCTTCAATGCCGACCAGGGGGTTCGAATCACCGTCTACAAGACCTTATACTTCAACATGGAATACGACCTCCGGCTGAACACGCAACCGGCGCCGGGACGGCAGAAAAACGATGAATCTGTGATTTTCGGTGTGGGGTACGAATTCAACTGACCGCCGGAGCACACTCATCTCCTTTCCTGCCGCAACGCTGTCTGCTCGCCATGTTCGCCAGTCTGCCCGACCCCGTCGCTTGTGGAGCGAAGGCTCGCCGCCACGGCTCGACCGGCTACTCGGCCCGTCGCCCAGGCCCATTGAAAATTAAACCCGCCGATCCGGCCGTCGCAGTCGAGCACCTCACCGACGAGATACAAGCCAGGCACGAGCTTCGACTCCATCGTGCGAAAGTTGACCTCCTCCAACGGAATCCCGCCGGCCGTGACTTCGGCAAAATTCCATCCTCGAT
>JAHFEW010000033.1 GCA_023248215.1 Nitrospira sp. | reverse complement strand
CCGTGCCAGAGCGAAAAACCCGCGATTCTCAGGCCTGCGCCTCCCACTCACAGGTTCGGATAGGCCCGATCGGCTGTTCAACCAGCGTGGTTGCGCTCATCGTGAATAATGCGGGCTAGTGACGTTGCCACGCCATGATGTTGTTTCAGTATCGATTCAGAGCGTCACAATGTCGGAGTATGCGTGTGTACCTGTTTCGGTTTGGGCACCGGTGGACGATGCATCTGTAGCCGGGCGTTCGGTCTGGTGTGTTTGACAGGAAGACGCAGGGAGATCGTTCGTCGCTGCTGAGCCGCACGGTGCAAGGCTTCGACGATCTGAACGTCGATGAGCCCTTCCGCTCCATTCGGTTCAGGTTGCCGATTCTCTCGAACGCAGCAGGCAAAATGGATGAGTTGCGGAGCAAATTGATCGCCGGGCTTGAAGGAGCGCACGCGAGTCTTTCCGTCGATGGTCATAGATGCCTTCAGGCCGCCGACGTATTCGTAAGCCGGCTCCGCTCGCACCCGGCCCTTGGTTCCTATGATTTCGTACATTCCGGTATCCGCCGCGTCGAAGCTGCAAACGAAGGTGGCGAGGCGATCGTGGGGAAAACGCAGAATGGCGCTGACCGATTCCGCCACGTTTTGGAAGCGCCGATCGCGCCCGTGTCCTGCCATGGCCCTGACTTCCACCGGCTCATCCTGAAAGAGGTACCTCGCGGCATTGATGCAGTACACACCGATATCATAGAGCGGCCCGCCGCCCAGCCGTTGTTTCAGTCGGATGTCGCCAGGCCGAACCTGTTGAGTAAATACCGAATGAAAGAGTCTTGGTTCACCCAATCGACCGGATTGGATGAGCGCAATAGTGTGGAGATTGCAGGCTTCGAAATGCAGACGATAGGCAACCATCAGCTTGACCCGATGGCGCTCGGCCGCGCGAATCATCTTGCGGCAATCAGCGGCGGTGACGGCCATGGGTTTTTCGCACAAGATGTGAATGCCTGCCTTTGCCGCTCTCACGGCATACTCAGCGTGAAGACTATTGGGAAGCGCGATGTAGACCGCATCGACCGCGCCGCTTCGCAGGCACTTGTCGTAATCTTTGTAGGCGTATGTCTGGGAGATGCCATATTGCTTGCCGAGGACGCGGCGTTTCACGGCGTCGTCCGACACCAGCGCGGTGAGTCGAGCCGAACCCTTCGCGTGGGCAAAAGCCGGGAGCACGGCCACTTGAGAGATATGTCCCAGTCCAACGACAGCGAATCGTACCGGTGATGTGGGCATTCAACAAACTCCTTCTTTTTTCGCGCATGGAGACGCGCTCCGGTGGCCCGATCGCGATTCAACCATGGTTGCAAAGGTTGCACCGAAGCGTCCCACTATTGCGGTTGCCGGACCGATGATGTCTCGACCAAGGGAAGCATGTCGCGTTCTTCCGCGATGAAATGTGCCCGGACAGTTTGCATCATGTCTTCAAAAAATTCGTCCAACGCTTGATCGTCGTCGGTTTCGGATTGCTGCAATTCACTCATCATCGCCTTGACTTCTTCATGCTCCAGCAATGCTTCCTGCACGAGTCGTCGACCCTGTTCTCCACCATTTCGAATTTCCCGATACAGCAGCTCCTCCTCCATCTGAAGGTGGGAAGTAAGTTGGTGAAGAATTTGGTCCACAATGGCATGCCGTGAATCGGCTGGAGCGTTCAGGTACAGCTGAAATAAGGCGAGGATGTGACGATGATCATTACGAACCGTTTTTGTGATGTCGCCGGCTTGCACGAAGGTCCCAGAGTCTTTTTCTTCAGTCATGGCTCTGCCTCCCTCAACAGTCGATGGTGGGCTCTCTTGTGCTGTTCGTGAGAAATCAGCGTAGCAGCTGCGACGTGGAGTGCTAACTGGGCAAGACCCTAATCGTCAAACAAAGTGATAGAAAGTGATAGAGTGAGGGGTGAAGGCTAGGGTGACCGCGCGGCTAGATGCGTCCCGTGACTACCAATAGCACAACGACCATCACCAAAATGCCCGTGAAGCCGCTGGGGTAATAGCCCCACTCACGACTATAGGGCCAGGTGGGAAGTGCACCAATCAAAAGCAGGATCAGCAAATTGCAACTAGGGTGTTCATCGAACGCCTTTCCGTCGGTGGTGAGAAGCCGAAGCACGCCAGGTCATGCATGCCCCGGCTCCCGACCCGGTCTAGCGGGTTTCCCGTTTCAGAGGATCTCGCGTTCCACTTTCTTCTACGATTAGGTGACCATTCGCACTGGCGGTTCCTTGCAATAAAATGGTGGCAACCAATGCTTGCGGCGTCGAGTGAGCTTGGTCGGGTTGTTGTCCCGTCACAAGGATATCCATTGTCATATTCCCCGACGTATGTTTCCCCGTAATCGCCTGTTTCATACGATCTACTTGAGCAGAGAGATCCGTGGCGGCGGCTTGGCGCAATTTGTTCTCCAGTTCTCTATCTACCGATTGCCAGTATCCCACACGAATGGAATCAATCGCCGTTTTTGATTCGTTGGCCATTTGGAGATCTGGAACCGACAGACTTTTCCCGCCGTCATCCAGGCGTGGTGTCCCCCAGTAATAAATCGTTCCCTTCAGGTCGCCACCCGTCTCGACCGCCAATAATATGCGGCCATTCGCATCTGTCGCGGTCACGCGTTCAATGAGGGCTGTTTCTGCCCCAGCGGTATCCAGAAAGAGCGTCTGATGGAACAGTTTGCTTTGCAACTGATGACTAAGGTTCGCATATGACAGCGGAATTCTCGCCAGTATCATGAAAGGCTTGGAGTCAGGCGGCAGGGTTCCTGAATACACGAGCGCTGTGGTCGGTTGCGCTTCCGCGCAGGCTTGCTCAAAGGTAATGACGGGCATTTGTCTCGCGACTCCCGAAATAATCGTGTCCTGTGTCGTCCCCTTTTGCTGACCCAGCATCACCTCCCTCGGGTTTCCATAAAAGCAGGCCCGGGTGTTGATCGCCGAGACCGGGACAGACAGCGGTCCCTCGAGATCATCCCATAAGCGTTGAAAGGGGATGCCAAATGTTTCAGGCTGCACGGCCTCAGCCAGAGCGGTCTTCGCTTCCGATATGGCAAACAATTCGGGAAGCTGATCTTTGACGGGGACATTAAACATGTTGCAGCGCCCGTCGCTCTCCGGCTTGAGTCCCACTGTCACCTGTGCAGGTTCGAAACCAAATGCGACCGATTCGCGATCCTGTAAAAATACAATTTTCCCCGTGGCATCCAGAGTGGAATAGACTGGATCTAGTCGGCAGGCCCTTACCCCTCCCCGTGTTTCGATGTCACCTTTATACTCGGCATGAATCGCCACGAGGCCATCTTGTATCCGGACTTGGGGTTCGCCGCTTCGGACAAATGTCCACCGGAAATCCTTCTCCAGGGGATGCCCTGCTTCAGTAAACCGCTCCGGTATCGCGTTCCGAATCGCGGTTTGAATCGGGGTGAGGTCCGTTTTTATCTGCAACGGCATTTGGGAGAGCGGCGCCTTTGGCTGCTCCTTGTTCAACGCCGTGAACGAGGGAACTGCGCTGGTGATGGGAGGCGGCACAGGCTTCGTCGAAGCCTGTGGAATGGTATGGCTGCAGGCGCCACTGAAAAGAACGATGGGCAGCAGCGCCGGTATGATGGATCGGCGACAGGAGTTCATAATAAGCCTCCCTGACATTGACATTGCAAAAAACGTAATGCGGCGCTTCTCGGAATCCACTCTTCAGGCTTTTCAGGCTCTCTCCACAGGAGGTCAGCGCAAGACCTCAGCCCGCGATCTAGCGATCTGTTGCCTCAGGACGGCTAGGGTTTTACGACGGTCATCTCCTTGGGCAGGGAATACCGAAGCGTAATGCTCCTGAGCCACAGTGTTGAACTGCGCCTGACGTTCCGCTGGGATATCCAGTAGCACGCGTAAAGACGCGAGATATTCGCCGCGCCCTCCCGCGATATCCTCTTGTAAGGCGTCCGCCACGACGGCCGTATAAAGCATGACTTGTTGCTCTTTCAGGACGGCCCCATCTCCGGTGAACAGTGATTCCGGAGACGTGCTAGAAGAGAACTTGACGATGGAGTCCGCCGTGGCCTTCGTGGTATTGCAAGCCGG
This sequence comes from Nitrospira sp., assembly GCA_023248215.1. Taxonomy (GTDB): domain Bacteria; phylum Nitrospirota; class Nitrospiria; order Nitrospirales; family Nitrospiraceae; genus Nitrospira_A. The sequence goes on along the minus strand of JAHFEW010000033.1, from coordinate 39,292 downwards.
CAGTGAAGCAACCATGCCGAATAACAGGACGACGGGCAACAGCGCTCCCATACGTCGCCTCCCCTGGCAAGCTGCATTCGAGGTCTGTAGGCTCGAAGATGATGTCAAAGGGATCTCCCTTTCAACAGGGTGATCAGGGTGACCTGTCCCTACTGCTACTGAATCTGCAAATTGTTATTGACGGTTCTGACACCATTGACTTCTCGGGTCAGTTCGGCCACCCGCATCTTCTGCTCCGCTGACTTCACCACGCCGTTCAAAGTCACCACACCACGTTCGGTGTCCACGTCAATGCGACTAAAATTAGAGATCCGATCGGAGGACAGCTTGGACTGTACTGCTGCTGTGATGGTCGCGTCATCAAGCGTTCGCCCGGCAGTCTTTCCTGTGGTCGACTGGCACCCCACTACCGAGAGAAATGCAATTCCGAGCAGAACACGTGCGAAATGGCTGATCATGTCCATTCTCCTTCGTCAAGTTATGTGAGAGCAAAGCCTACATTATCCGCGTCGGGAGACTGTTTCGGCAGCGGTCTTCTCGGCCGTCTGCATCGTTTCATCGACGAAATCGCGCGCGGCTCGTCCCGCATTACGCAGGGTCTGCTTGCCGCCTTCGACGTATTCCTGACCCCGTTCGACGGCGGTATCCCAGACGGCTCGTCCTTGCTCGGCTGCCTCATCGAGTTCGTCTTTGGCCTTCGAGGCATAATCACGCAAAGATGAGCGAAGCTCCGATCCCGATTGGGGAGCCAGTAACAACGCCACCCCGGCGCCGATGAATGCGCCCGCTACAAAGGCCGACCAGTTGGAAGAATCTTGTGTCTGCATTACTCAACCTCCTTCGTTCTACGTCAAAAATACATTGAGTTGTTATTGCTGTTCCGTCTTCGCATCCGGCAGTTGTTCTTTCGTTCAGTCTAGCAAGATGCTGAAAATCTCTAACTAGGCAAGGCCCTAGTTAGAACATGTTCGACCTCTGCGGAGTATCGTTCCAAGGTGTCTCGTCGCATGCCTCATCCTTGAAAGGACTGAATAAGTGATGGAGGCGGGGGTGGTCTAACATAAGATAAAATACGTAATTATATAATCAGCTAAGGGAATCGATCGCCCAACCAATGCTCGACCCACATGAATATCCAAGAACAAGGGATTGTGAGCCTGAGTCTGGCCGCATGGGCAGTCGTTGCGGTCTGTCGGGACGGGGAGATCCTCAATGCTGCATGAAGCGGTTCGGCTTTCAGAAGACCCCCGGAGCGGACATTGCGGCTGGTCATTCTTGGTCCGCCTGATGGGATGGATGCGGTGAGTCACCGACAGGAATTCACCAGGATGCTCACGTACGTGCCCGCTCCACTGCGGAAAATGCGGATCTACGATCGTGATCTTTGAGTTGATCCGCCCGGTCAAGTGTGGGAGGATTGCTCGCACTCGACCGATGAGCGGGTGATGCCGGTGGAGCGGCGACGGGTATCTGAATTCTGCGGGCTCTGTCCATAGCCGCTCCCGGAGTAGAGCTCTTCGTTCCTGGCGGGATCTCCCGTACCGTCAGTAATATCGGGGGGCAACTGCAGAATGGCTCTACGGGGACAGGTGGAAATCACACAGGCTGATGGACTGACTCAGCAGAGGGAGATGAGCCGATGCCGACAACGACGCAATTTGTAGTGAGTGGACAGAGCAAACCCGGTGTGTTGGCCGAGGTCGCGGCTGTACTCGGGGCTGCAGGGGTCAACATTAAGGCGTTTTCCGCGCCTGAGGTGACCGGACCGGGCAAGCTGCGGTTGATCGTGGCGGATGTCGATGGAGCTCGGACGGCGCTCAGAAAATCCAAGATCAAGTTCCGCGAAGAGACCGCCCTGATTTTGAGTCTGGAGAACAAGCCTGGCGCGTTGAAGCAAGTCGCCGATTCGCTGACCAGAGCCCGCATCAACGTGAAGTGCGGCTATTGCACCCCGTCACGAGAAGGCAAACGCGCCATCGTGGTGCTGACCGTGTCTAACACCACCAAGGCCCTCGGGGTGCTGCGCACCCAATCACTCGACGAATTTTGATTCGTCCCATCATGGGGGAGAAGAGGACAGAAACCAGACGTCTTCTTTTCCCCCTCCTGCTTTTCCTCACCGCATGGCTCAGCGGCTGCTCCGGCTGGAGCCCGGTGCGTCCGTCCTATCCACCCGGTTACCCGCTGGGATTTGTCGAACGGGGCAGCGCTTCCTGGTACGGTCCCGGGTTTCACGGCAACCGAACTGCAAATGGGGAAGTGTACGATATGTATCAGCTGACCGCGGCGCATCGCACGTTGCCGCTAGGGTCGGTGGCTGAGGTGCGATCCTTGACCACCGGTCGGCAAGTGACTGTGCGGATCAACGATCGAGGCCCGTTCGCTCGTGGGAGAATTCTAGATTTATCCTACGCGGGTGCCCAGGCGATGGGGATGCTTGGACGCGGCACCGATGACATTGAACTCCGAGTCATCAGTTATCAGGGGAATGCCAGAGAGGTAGGGGTGTTGCGAGTGCAAGTGGGTTCCTTTGCCGATCCTGCCAATGCCCACGTCCTGGTTGAACGGCTGAAGGGGCGCTACCCAGGTTCCAAGGTGGTGGGCATCGACCTGCCGAATGGCCGCCGCTATCGGGTCTATGCCGGTCAATTTCAGACGGAACCTGCAGCCGAACAGGCCGCAGCACAACTGAAAAGGGCCCTGGACACCGATCCATTTATCATCCGTGATGACACCTCGGGACAAACTACGGGGAATCCATGAGGGCGATGCATTGTAGGAAACAGCAGAAGAGGCTGATATTGTGATTAAATGTCGGCGAGGGTGGAATCGCTGTAACCCTTGATGCGTGTGTCTGCCTGTGTTAATTGTATACCCGATGGATGACAGTGACCCGAGAGGACCGTATCCGGTCATTTTCTCACGCCTTAGGACAAGTCTTGCAGTTCGGACCACGGGCTCCGAGCTGATCCAAGAATCCACCATACACTGCAATAACTTTGTCCGGCCCTGTTACCCTCGATAGGTCTTATGGACATTGTCGTATTGATCCTTCTCATTCTCTTGTCTGCGGTGATTTCGGTCGTCGAAGTCGGCTTTTACTCGGTCAACGATACCAAACTCCGCGCCTTGGCCGACCAAGGGAGCAAGCGGGCGGAGATGGCCCTCCATCTCAGGACCGATCCGCAACGCCTGCTGTTGACGATCTTGGTGGGCGATCGCCTTATCGATACCGCCACGGCGTCCCTTGCCACCATCATTGCGCTGAATCGATTCGGAGGGCAGGGCCTGGAAGGGGTGCTCGGTGAAGCGTTTGCGGTGTTAGTCGGGATTCTGACCTTTGTCCTCCTGGTCTTTGCCGATCTCGTGCCTAAGACCCTGGCTGCCAAGTATTCCGTTCCGGTCGTACTGAACATGGCCTATCCAGCCTACGCGGCTCAGCAGATGCTGAAGCCGATCATGTTCTTCGTCGTGCCCCTTATCTATAAGTTGACCGGGGGAAAAGGGCTCAATGTGCCCTTCGTCACTGAAGAAGAGCTCAAAATCATGCTGGATCAGAGCAGTAAGAGCGGCGCCATTGAAGCTCAAGAAGTGAAGATGATCAAGAACGTCTTCCAGCTCAAGGACATCACGGCGGAAGATTGCATGACCCCGCGTATCTATATGTTCTCGCTCGACTGCAATCAGCACCTGCGCGAGGCGAAAGAACTCCTGTTCAAGTCGAAATACTCCCGCATCCCGTTGTACGAAGGCACGCTGGATAACATTATCGGGATTCTCTATAAGACCAAGGCATTGACGGCCTTGGCCCAGGGACATACGGAGATGAAGCTCCGCGACATCGCCCACCCGGCATTGTTCATCCCCCACACGAAATCCGCGGACGACCTCATGAAGCAGTTCCAATTGGACAAGCGCCACATGGCGATCGTAGTGAACGAATTCGGCGGTGTGATGGGGCTGGTCACGTTGGAAGATTTGCTGGAAGAGGTGGTCGGCGAAATCGTCGATGAGACCGATATCACTGAAGAATTGATCAAGCGGATCGGAAAAAATCAAATCCTGGTGCATGGACGCACCGAGGTGCGGAAGGTCAACGATTTCCTCAAGGTGGATCTAGGCGACGACGCCGTGACGATCAGCGGCCTTGTTCAGCACGAGCTGGGCAGGATCCCGAAAGTCGGGGAAGAAGTGCATATCGCCAACTGCCGCCTCGTCATCCATGAGGCCGATCCGCGCGTGATTAAGAGTGTCCACATCTATAAGGAAGACAAACATCCACTCACGCACGAACCGATCGTCGAGGACCACGTGCCTGCTACTCAGGCTTCACTAGATCGGTAAATTCCCCTTCCGTCAGAATCCTCACTCCCAATTTCTGCGCCTGGTCGAGCTTTGACCCAGGATCGGTTCCGGCCACCACATACGACGTCTTCTTACTGACGCTCGATGAGACCTGGCCGCCATGCTGCTCCACCAGCTCTTTAGCTTGGTTGCGGCTGTACCCTGCCAGACCGCCCGTAAAGACGAACGTTTTCCCGGCGAGAGATTGGCTGCCGGTCGTGGCCTCGGCGGGTGGGGGAGCAATCGACAGGCCTCGTTCGACGAGGCGGGCAATGACCTGCCGGTTTCTGTCTTCGCTAAAGAACGACGCTAGACTCGCGGAGATTTCCGGACCGATCTCGCGGACCTGGAGAAACTCCTCTTCGGTCGCCGCCATCAGCCGCGGAAGGGTACCGAACTGTTTCGCCAGTACGCGGGCGATATGTTGCCCAACCTGCCTTATTCCAAGTCCCATCAACAGCCGGTCCAGTGAGACGGATTTGCTCCGTTCGATCGATTCGAGCAGCAAGGTCGCCGACCGATCAGCGAATCCCTCCAGGGTGAGCAGTTGCTCTTTTGTGAGGTGATAGAGATCGGCTAGATCGCGGACCAATCCTCGGTCGACCAACTGGGCGACCGTTTTCTTGCCCATCCCGTCGATATCCAACGCGCTCTTGGATGCGAAGTGTTCAATGGCGCCTTTTAATTGCGCCACGCAGACGGTCTGACCGGTACAGTAGAAATAGGCGCCCTCGCGAGCCACGGCCGATCCGCAAACCGGGCAATGATCCGGCATGACGAACGGTTCCTGGCGCTGTTCACCAGGAACCGGAACCCGTTCGGCAATGGCGGGAATGACGTCGCCGGCCCGCTCAACCTTGACCGTGTCTCCCACGCGTACGTCCTTGCGCGCCACCTCGTCGGCGTTGTGCAGTGTCGCCCGGCTGATCGTCACGCCCCCGACCTCCACCGGTTTCAGCAGGGCCAGCGGCGTCAGAGTGCCGGTGCGGCCGACGGAGACGACGATGTCTTGAATGACCGTGATTTCCTTGCGGGGGACAAACTTGTAGGCGATGGCCCAACGGGGGCTGCGCGATTTGCTGCCGAGCTGGTCCTGCCAATCGCGGCGATCGACTTTGACGACGATACCGTCGATTTCAAAAGGCAAGGTTTCCCGCATCGCATCCGTGGCTTCGTGGAACGACAGAACCTCCTCGATCGAGTGGCAGCGCCGGCGGTGTGCTGGAACAGGGAGACCCCAGGCTGCAAGCGCCTCCAACTCGTCCCAATGCGTGGACGGGAACGTGCCTGAAACGGCCATGATGTCATAGCAGGTCACGGTCAAGGGCCGCGACGCGGTGATACGGCTGTCCAACATCCGCAACGATCCCGCCGCGGCGTTTCGCGGATTCGCGAAGGCCTCTTCCCCCCGCTCTGTCATGCGGCGGTTCAGGGCCTGAAACTCATCCAAACGCATGTACACTTCGCCGCGCACGACGAGATGGGACGGCGGGATCTGATTATGGTGCAGCTGCAGGGGCAGGGCACGGATGGTCCGCAGATTGACCGTCACATCTTCCCCGGTCCTCCCGTCGCCGCGGGTGGCGCCACGGACAAACGTGCCCTGGTCGTAGACCAGTTCAACCGACAGGCCGTCGAACTTTGGTTCTGCCGTGTAGACGATGTGGTCCGTTTCAAGTTCCCGCTTCATACGGGTCGCGAAGGCGAGGACATCCTCCCGATCCGTAATCGAATCGAGGCTCAACATCGGTTTCTCGTGGGGGACCTTGGTGAGTTCGTCTATCGGAGGCGCGCCGACGCGTTGTGTCGGTGAGTCGCTGGTGATCAGATCGGGATAGACGGTTTCGAGTTCGACCAGTTCACGAAAGAGACGGTCGTATTCCGCGTCGGATATCTCCGGACGATCCTTGCTGTAGTACAGATGATCGTGATGTCGGATTTCCCGGCGGAGAGCGGCGATCCGTTGTTCGGCTTCGCTGTGCGTCATTGGCTGGTTACTCACGAATAAATTGCGCCGCGAAGCTGCGGATCTCGTGACCGTTCAACACATGGAAACGCCGCAAGCGGTCGATCATTTGGCCGGAGAACCGGCTCAAGGGAATCGGGACCAGCTGCCGGTCGAACTGTTTGGCGATTTGTCGCCATCGGGCTTTCGGTGGAACCGGAGTGACGAGGGCCAGGTGCGTTTCATGGGAATGCATGGCTCCGGCTGCAATCAAGCGCTCTTCCAGGGTCTTGGCGAATCCGAGTGCCTCATCGGTCCAAATGTCGGGAATCGGACGAGGAGGAAAGATAAACAGCGCGCCACCATAGCGGGATTGCCCGATGCCTGGGGCGACCATGTTGTTCAAAAACGGCGTGGCGTAGAAACAGAGGGTGGATTCCTGCGCGTGCTCGGCATACCAGGTGGCCTGCCAACTGTAGTTCTCGGGATCAGCCGGCGTATCGAAGAGAAAAATAACCGTGTCGACATTCCCGCGCGCGGGTGGAATTTCTTTCACGTAAATCTCCAGGCATTTCGGACGGCCGGGTTTCTGCCCTTGATACCAGTGCCGCAAACTTTCCCGGAGATCGATGCCGTCTTTCATCGAGGTCGTAAACTTCTCACTCTTGGCCAGATCCGATCCGATGATCGCCTTCGCCTGCTCGCGAACATGGGTATGGAAACTTTCGATCTTCGAATCTTCCGGCGGCCAGGAGCATTGCCGATTGGGGTTCCAGAGATAGGACCATCGCCGGCTCGTACGACGCGGTGGACGGGGCCGGAGCGAGAGGGAACGCCAGACTAAGGGCGTGCCCTGGAGTCGATTCGTGGCCCGAACGACCTGATCGTCTGGCAAGGCGAGTTGGCCCAGCCCCGCCGAGATGTGAGGCAGGCCCGCCTGCTCACTGTCTTGATAGGCATAACTCTTAGCGGTTTCAAGCAGACGGATGGCAAAGTCGTCCCCGGCCATCTGTTTGGCTGCGAGGACGAGCGTATACAGATCGGGAGTGAGACGGCGATCCAGCAGCGCGTGATTCCGGACATACTGCAAATACAATTGCAGTAAGTGCGGCGTCACCCAGGCGGGGACCGTCCGGCCTTCCTCATCATGGACGGTCTGCCACCGGGTGCGGGTTTCGAGCAGCAGTTCTTTAATCCCATCGATCGAGAGATGCCGGTCCGAATGGACGGTGGCACGACGTCGTTCGTACAGCTCCGTCAGAAAGGGCAGTTCACCCAGAACGAAATACAGCGATGCCGGATCGACGAGGTACCGTTCGGGCCGATCTGTCGTCGGTTCGGGGATCTGATAGTCGGCTCGTTGTTGATAGGTCTGGCGAATCCAGGGCCAGTCTGCGAAATGACACAGGCATAGAATGTGGTCGTACTCCATTTCCAACTGATGGAGCTGGAACGCCATCCAGGCGATGCGCGCCTGCTGTTGGGTCCCTTCCGCCGGCGGCGTGAGCGTGGGCACCATCGCGGCGGCGAAGGCCGCGTACGACAGGCGCTTGAGGACGTAGGCATCGGGAGAGACCAACGGGACCGGTTCGACGGCTCCCACCTCGCGGTCGATGTAGGCCCGGGGAATCCCTTCTCCCATGGCGACGCGAATACCCATGATGACGGCCTGGCAGGGATCGACCGGCACATAATTCACCGAGGCGGCCGCTTCCTGATTCCGTTCCTGCTGAACGACCACGCTGATCGTCGGCAAGTCGGCGACGGCCTCTTCAAGGGGACGCTCGAAGGAGGGCGGGAGCGGGACCGCCAGGCAGTCGAAGCGTCGGTCGATCAACCGGTCGCGAACGGCTTGGGCGACATCGCCGCTGCCGTGCAGGATCGGAAAGAGTTCAAGGCGCGGTGAGAGGTGGAAGACGGACTCGGCGGTGGAAGATGGCACTGCCATTATCGGCCAGGGTGTAGAGGGTCGTCGCTTTCGAAAAAGAAATCGCCCAGGCCTTGCGGCAAGGCCTGATCGCCCAATGCGCGTTTGCGCCGGCGTGATTGAGTCGGCAGATCGAGCGCCTCCTCGCCGAGGACCTTGATGAGGGATTCCCGCCAGGCGGCATCGATCGCCAGCGGGTGCGCCGGATCCTGCGCACGACGCTTCAAGGCGTATTGCAGCAGGTGGATGCCGTCACGTACCGAATAATCGAGACTGAGTTGATGCGCCTCCTGAAGAAACTCGACGGTCATGGCCAGCATCTCCGCCGGAGCGAAGGGCAGATGGTAGCTCAGAATCGCCAATTCGTCTTCCCGCGCCGGGAATCCCACGCCCAGCGTCGGCTGCAAGCGTGACAGGATATAGTCGGGTACCTCATAGGTCGAGGCATCTTCGTTCATCGTGACGCAGCAACGAAAATCCGCATGGGCCCTAATAAGGATTCCCGCGATGATCGATTCCACGCAACGTCGGTGATCCAGCAGCGGGGCGAGGGAGGCCCAGCTTTTTTCATTCATACGGTTGCCTTCATCCAGCACGCAGATGCTGCCTGTGAGCACCGCGGTGATCAACGGCGAGGCATGGTAGCTGATGGTGCCGGATTCAGCCAATACGGGCGTGATCAGGAGGTCTTCGGGGCGCGTGTCCGCCGTGCACTGAAAGACATACACGTTCTGCTTCCGCTCGCGGGCTCCCGCCATCGCCAAGGTAGTCTTGCCGATACCAGGTTGGCCGGTGATCCGCGGAGACAGGGGCAGGTCGCGTTCATCGATGACCAGCCAGCATGCCAACAGCTGTTTGAGAATTTCCCGGTTCCCGATCCACTCCTGACCTATCGTCATGGGTTGCGCCAAGTGGAGGGTGATGCCCTCAATGGTGAGGGTTCGAGAAGCGGCCGGTTGTGCGCTGGGTGACATGGTCTTTCTGGTTGCCGATTGGATAAAATAGGCGGATCGGAAATCTTGCACGAACGGTAGCATAGGGGTGGGGAGAGGGTCAAACGAAGACCCGGCCCATTTCACTTTGACTTTCGCTGTCTTGGACCGTATTCTTACCACTTTCGCAGGCCGCGAAGGCGAAGCGGACGAACCACGAGATCGTCGTCTTGATCGCATTCGGAAGCGTCCCATGGATATCGGCAGCAACCAAGGAGCGACATGATGAGCGAGCGTAACGGACGGATGAGACGCGCAGTAGGGGTTCCCATCGGGTTGCTCGTACTGGGCAGCCTGACCCTGAGCGGATGCGTGATGTCGGAAAAATACGAAGCCGAGAAGGCGCGCAGTCTGAACTTTCAGCGTCTCCTGGCGCAGGAAGAAAAGAGAAGTTCGGAACTCGACAGTGAAGTCAAACGAACCAAGCGCGAACTCGGCGAGTACGAAGCGCGCAATCGAGAACTCGGCGCCCAGGTGGAAGCGGTGCGTCAGCAGGCGGCTCAGATTCAAGAAGAGGCCCAGGCGATGAAGGAAGCCGCGCTGCTGGAAAAGCGGGCGCACGAAGACATGAAGCGCCTGACCACGATTCCGTCCAAGGCGAAAAAGGTCGTGCCGGCAGCAAAGAGAGATTTTTCATCGGCGGTCGATGAGGTGTTGAAAACCGATGCCTCATCGGAGTTGAAGATGGATGCGGCCAAGGACGCGCCCGGCCTGGACCAGACAGCGCTGGATGCCTTCGGCGCCGATCCCTCGTCCGAAGCCAGCAATACCCATACGGTGCGCTCCGGCGAGACCCTGTACCGCATCGGTCAGAAATACCATGTCGGTCTCGATAAATTGCGCAAGTGGAACAATTTGACGAAAGACAGCATCAGCGTGGGGCAGAAGTTGATTGTCAGCCAACCGTAACTCTCGCTGTCTGTGACGGTATGAACAAGCCTCAGTATTCACTCACGCTGGATGAGTTTCGTGCCCTGGCGGCGGAAGGCAACCTGATTCCGCTGTACCGGGAGATTTTGGCGGATTATGAAACGCCTGTGTCGGCGTTCGCTAAAATCGACCATGGGCCGACAGCCTATCTCTTGGAGAGCGTCGCCGGCGGAGAAAACTGGGCGCGTTATTCTTTTCTGGGGAGTGGGTCTTCGGCGGTCATCCATGAAGAGAAGGGCGATCTGCGGTTGACTCGCGGGAAGAAAAGCCTGCGGATTCAAAGTCGCGGCAACCCGCTGGATCGTCTGCACGAAATGATGGAGGAATATCGGCCGGTGACGGTGCCGGGACTGCCCCGGTTTGTCGGGGGAGCCGTCGGCTATTTTAGCTACGACATGGTGCGGACGTTCGAGGACCTCCCAACCCTGCGCAAGGACAGCCTCGGGATGCCGGACTTCGCGTTTTTGCTGACCGACACGTTGCTGATTTTCGACAATGTGTCGCAGAAGATCAAGGTGGTCGCAAACGCCTACGTGGAATCGACGAAAGAACGCGATATGCGCGACGCCTACCGCCATGCTACCGCGCGGATTGAAAAGATGATTGCGCGCTTGAAACGGCCGGTGCGGCAGCCCCGGCAGAAACGCCGTCGGAAGCCGATCACCTTCACGCCCAATATGAACAAGGCCGACTTCGAGAAAATGGTCATACGAACAAAGGAGTACATCCGCGCAGGCGACATTGTGCAGGCCGTGGTGTCTCAGCGGTGGGAAACGCAAATCCATACGACGCCGTTCCAGCTCTACCGTGCGCTCCGGGTGATCAATCCCTCGCCCTACATGTATTATTTGCGCGTGGCCGGGGTGGAGCTGGTGGGGTCCTCACCCGAGACATTGGTCCGTTGCGAGGACGGACACATCTCGTTGCGCCCCATTGCCGGCACGCGTCGTCGCGGCCAGACTGCGGAAGAGGACCAAGAACTCGGACGACGGCTGCTGGCCGATGAAAAAGAGCGGGCCGAACATGTCATGCTGGTGGATCTGGGACGGAATGACGTGGGACGGGTCGCGGCGCGTGGTTCGGTGAAAGTGGAATCGCTGATGCAGGTCGAACGCTATTCCCACGTCATGCACATCGTGTCACAGGTGACGGGGGAACTGGAGAAGGGTAAGTCGGTCTATGATGTCATGCGGGCCTGCTTTCCCGCCGGGACCGTGTCCGGCGCACCGAAAATTCGAGCCATGCAAATCATCGAAGAATTGGAACCGACGCGACGCGGGCCCTATGCGGGCGCGGTCGGCTACTTCGGGTTTTCCGGCAACATGGATCTGTGCATCAACATTCGGACCGTCGTGATCAAGGGACGCCAAGCTTATATCCAGGCGGGAGCCGGCATCGTGGCCGATTCGATTCCTGAACATGAGTACGAAGAGACCTGCAATAAGGCGCGGGCGATGATGAAGGCGATCGAACTCGCCGAGCAAGGGTTGGAATAAAAGAAGAACGTATAGCGAATAGCATATAGCTGACGGGAAGACTCCTTCTGTCCATGCCATTCGCCATAAGCCATCTGCCATAAGCTCCGAGCATTACCATGTTGTTGATGATCGACAATTACGACTCCTTTACCTACAACCTCGTGCAGTATTTCGGTGAGTTGGGGGAAGAGGTGCTGGTCTACCGCAACGACAAGATTTCGCTGCCGGAGATCGAAGCCCTCAAGCCGCGCCGTCTGGTCATTTCGCCGGGGCCCTGCACGCCGAAAGAGGCGGGTATCTCCGTGGACGCGATCCGATACTTCGGCGGCAAATTGCCGTTGCTGGGGGTCTGTCTCGGCCACCAATCCCTCGCGGTCGCCTTCGGCGGAGAAGTCATCCGCGCCGAACGTCTCATGCACGGCAAAACGTCGATGATCCGCCATGACGGCCGCACGATCTTTCGCAATCTGCCCAACCCCTTCGAGGCCACCCGCTACCATTCGCTCATCGTGAACCGCAAGACGCTACCCGACTGTTTTCAGGTCAGCGCCGAAACGGCCGAGGGCGAGATTATGGGGATGCGGCACAAGACGCTGGGCATCGAAGGCGTGCAATTCCATCCGGAGTCGATTCTCACCACCGCCGGCAAGGAGCTGCTGCGAAACTTCCTGAAGTTGTAGCCGCGACCATCGGCGCTCCGCCGCCAGCCATCGGTTCTTGGAATGATCAAAGACGCGATTCATAAATTGGCCGACCGGGCCGATCTCACCGAACTGGAAGCCGAAACGGTCATGGGCGAAATCATGGACGGCACGGCGAGTTCTGCGCAGATCGCGGGATACCTCATGGGCCTGCGAATGAAGGGCGAGACTGTGGAGGAAATCGCCGGCTCCGTGGAGGCTATGCGTGCCCGTGCCACCAAGATCAGGGTCGGCGATTCCCAGGTCGTGGACACTTGCGGGACCGGCGGCGATCGGGCACATACCTTCAACATTTCGACCACGGCGGCCTTTGTCGTGGCGGGGGCAGGCCTGACGGTCGCGAAGCACGGCAACCGGTCGGTGTCGTCCAAGTGCGGCAGCGCCGATGTGCTGGCGGCGCTGGGTGTCACGATCGATCTCCCGCCCGAGCTGGTCGCAGATTGCGTGAACGAGGTGGGCATCGGGTTTCTCTTTGCGCCGCTCTACCACAGCGCCATGAAACATTGCGCTGCGCCGCGGCAGGAGCTGGGGATTCGCACCTTGTTGAATATTCTCGGGCCCCTGACGAACCCGGCGGGGGCTCGCCTGCAAGTCGTCGGAGTGTTCGATGCGGGGCTGACGGAATTGCTGGCCAAGGTCCTGGTTCACCTGGGTGCGCAACATTGCTTCGTGGTCCACGGCATGGATGGGTTGGACGAGATCACGTTGACGGATCGGACCAGGATTTCAGAGGGCAAGGCCGGGGTAGTCTCGAGCTATCTTATCGATCCGTCGGAGTTCGGTCTCCATCGGATCAATCCAAAGGAACTGGTTGGCGGCAGTGCGGAGGACAATGCCGCGATTACTCGTGACATTCTTCGGGGTCGGAAGGGGCCGAAACGCGACATTGTCTGCCTCAACGCGGCGCCGGCGCTGGTGGCTGGGCGCAAGGCGAAGACCCTGCAAGAAGGGTTTCAGGTGGCCCAACGGGCAATCGAAGCTGGTGCAGCCATGGATAAACTGGACAAACTCATCGCATTTTCGAAAAAGGCGTAGCGTCATCGTGATTCTGGATCAAATACTCGAACATAAAAAAGCCGAAATCCGGCACAAGAACAGCCGCGGGTATCTCGCGGATCTGAAGAACAAAATCCGTGACGCTGGGCCGACGATGGGATTTGCTGTGGCCCTCGATGCGCGGCGCACTGCAACGAAGCCGGCCCTCATCGCTGAAGTGAAGAAGGCCTCGCCAAGCCTGGGACTGCTACGCCCCGAGTTCGCGCAGCAGTTCGAGCCGGTGACCATCGCGAAGGCCTATCGGACACATGGGGCCGCAGCCGTCTCCGTATTGACGGATAAGGACTATTTTCAAGGGAATTTGGACTACCTGGCCGACGTCAAACAGAAAGTGGGCCTGCCCGCGCTGAATAAAGAATTCATGGTCGCGGACATTCAATTCTATGAAGCGCGGGCTTATGGCGCCGATGCGGTGCTGCTTATTGTCGCCGGTCTGGAGAAACGGCAACTGATCGACTTCGCGGCCTTGGCCAAGGAATTGTCGCTCGACGTCCTGGTGGAGACACACCAGGAGCGGGAGTTGGATATCGTGTTGGAGTGGTTGCCGGACGTACGGTTGATCGGCATCAACAATCGTGACTTGAAGACCTTCTCGACGGATCTCGGCGTCACCTTTCGACTGGCGAAACGCATTCCCGGGGACAAGCTGATCGTGAGCGAAAGCGGCATTCACAAACGGGACGATGTCGTCCGGCTGGTCGAGGCCGGGGTCCACGCGGTGTTGATCGGAGAGTCGTTGATCAGGGCTCAGGATATCGGGGCGAAGATTCGAGAACTGTTTGGCGACGACACAAAAAAGGAGAAGCCATGAAGAGGGTGTTCTCTGTCGGACTGGTGGCGGGGTTGTTGACGGTTGCCGGCTGCGTCAACCAAGAGATTCATGAGTACTCTCCCAAGTGGGATTCCTGGATGGGGAGTACCAAAGACGATCGAATCAAGGAGATGGGGATTCCAACCAGATGTCATTCCTTCAAGGACGGCGGTGAAGTCTGCGAGTGGTCGATTCCTCAACAGGACGGACGACAGGACCTGATCGGACTGACGTTCAACGGCAAAGGGCAGACCTGTCAGTGGTCCTACCGCGGTTTTTACGGTATGCAGAAGAGCAAGACGAGCTGCTAGGTCATGATAGTCAAGGTCAAAATCTGCGGGATCACGAATGCCGAAGATGCCACGGTGGCGGTCGAGGCCGGCGCCGACGCAGTCGGGTTTGTATTCCACAAGAAGAGCCCTCGTTGTGCAGAGGCGGCAGTCGTGAGGGCAATCGTGAAGACACTACCTCCGTTTGTGCTGCCTGTCGGGGTGTTCGTGAATGAGGACGCCAAAGTGGTGTGCGATCTCATGGACAGTTGCGGCCTGGCCCTTGCGCAGCTGCATGGCGATGAGACTGCAGCCTATTGCGAGGCGCTAGGAAGGCCCGTGCTCAAGGCGATTCGCCTCAAAGATCGCCGATCCTTCCTGGCATTGGCTGACTTTCAAGGCCGGGCCGGCGTGCGAGGATTTTTGGTTGATGCCTTTTCGCCCGATGCCTATGGAGGCACTGGACAGGTGGCCGATTGGTCGTTGGCCGCGGAAGCGGCGTCAGCCGCTACCATTCTGCTGGCCGGTGGGCTGACGCCGGAGAACGTCTCAGAAGCGATTCAACAGGTCCGTCCGTACGGTGTCGATGTCAGCAGTGGGGTCGAGGCCTGTCCCGGCAAGAAGGACCATGAGAAGGTGCGGGCCTTCGTGCAGGCCGTCAGGCTTGTCTCATCATAGTTTCAGCGTTTATACTTTTGCTTTTACGAACAGCTGAAGGAATGGATATGGCGATACCAGATCGACATGGGCGGTTCGGACCCTACGGTGGTCGGTATGTGCCCGAGACTCTGATGCCGGCATTGCTGGAATTGGAAGAGGTCTACCAACGCACCCGAAAGGACAAGCGATTTCAAGCCGAGCTCAAGCACTACCTGAAAGAATATGTCGGGCGTCCGACGCCCCTCTACTTTGCCGAGCGGCTGACGAAACGCCTGGGTGGGGCAAAGATCTATCTCAAGCGGGAAGATCTCTGTCATACCGGTGCTCACAAGATTAACAATGCCATCGGGCAAGCGCTCCTCGCCCGCCGGATGAAGAAGCCCCGTCTCATCGCTGAGACGGGCGCGGGCCAGCATGGCGTGGCGACGGCGACCGTGGCCGCCATGTTCGGTCTCCAATGCGAAATCTACATGGGCACGGAGGACATGCAGCGGCAGGCATTGAATGTCTTTCGGATGCGGCTCCTCGGCTCGACGGTGACGGGGGTCGATGCCGGCAGCCGCACCCTGAAGGATGCCATCAGCGAGGCCATGCGGGATTGGACCACCAATGTGCGGACGACCCATTACGTGTTGGGCTCCGTGCTTGGCGCGCATCCCTATCCGATGATGATCAGGGATTTTCAATCCGTGATCGGGCGTGAAGCCCGCAAGCAGGTTCTGGCCGCGGAAGGGCGCCTTCCCGACTGTCTCATCGCCTGCGTCGGCGGCGGGAGCAATGCCATGGGGTTGTTCCATGCCTTTGTCCCGGATAAGAAGGTCAGGATGGTCGGGGTGGAAGCCGGAGGCCTTGGCATCGAAAGCGGCAAACATGCGGCCCGGTTTGCGGGTGGCCGTCCCGGTGTACTCCAGGGCACGATGACCTATCTGCTTCAGGACGACAATGGCCAGGTGAATCTCACACATTCGGTGTCGGCGGGCTTGGACTATGCGGCGGTGGGGCCGGAACACAGCTACTATAAGGAAACGAAGCGTGCCGAATACACGTCCGTGACGGATGATGAGGCATTGGCGGCATTCGATCTGCTCGCGCGGGAGGAGGGGATTATGCCTGCGCTGGAGAGCGCCCACGCCATCGCCGAGGTGATGAGGTCCGCGCCAAAAATGAAAAAGAGCCAGATCGTCATCGTAAATTTATCGGGGCGCGGGGATAAGGACGTGCAGCAGGTGGCCAGGATCAAAGGTGTGACGCTGTAGCAGGATGTTGAAACGGCCTCCAGCTTTGTTCTCGCAAGACACTGCCGGCTCACCGTCTCGCCGGCGTTCACAAACGTGACGCGCTTTATTCAGCGCGTCGTGAACCTCAGAGGCTCGACGTACGGCTGGAGTATGCCTCACCTCTTCGCTTGCTGCGGCCGCGCTGGCGACCCTTTTGAACATCTTGCAAAGAAGAGTTGTGAGGGACTAGCGAGAGGCATGGGTATATCGATATGAATCGCTTGGATGACACATTGAATCGGCTGAAGGCGAAAGGTGAGAAAGCTCTCATTACCTACATCATGGCGGGCGATCCGTCGCTGCAGGAGACGGAACAATTGGTGCTTGAATTGGAGCGCGCGGGCGCCGATGTCATCGAGCTGGGAGTGCCATTTTCCGATCCGATTGCCGACGGGCCGGTGATTCAGAAGGCGGCCGAGCGCGGCCTTCGAAGCGGCACCTCGCTCCGAATGATTCTGGAGTCGGTTCGACATCTGCGCACCTCGACACAGATTCCCATCGTCTTGATGGCCTATTACAACAACATTCATGCCTTCGGTGAAGCAGAGTTCTGTCAGAAGGCCGTTGAGGCCGGCGTGGACGGATTGATTGTGCCGGACATGCCTCCGGATGAGGCTGGGCCCCTGCGTGGTCCAGCGGACGCGGCTGGACTCCACCTAATTTTTCTGCTCGCGCCGACCAGCACAGCTGCCCGGCGTGCGTATGTGGCCAAGGAGTCCGGCGGATTTGTCTATTATGTTTCCATCACCGGCATCACCGGCGCTAAACTGAACGACATGGCGGGGGTGCGTGACAACGTCGCGAAAATCAGAAAGCGGACGAAGACGCCTGTGGCCGTGGGGTTTGGAGTCGCCACACCAGACGATGCCGCGCGGGTGGCTGACGTCGCAGACGGCGTCATCGTGGGCAGCGCCATTGTCCGTCTGGTAGGAGAACATGGACAGGATGGCCGACTCGTTCAGGAAGTGGGTGCATTTGTTCGCTCCCTCAAGGCGGCGATGCAGCCGGCCTAGCAGGTCGGTGGCGCCGCCCTCCCGGATTATTCTCTCATCAACGGTTTAATACCCCGCCTTGCACTGATTGATGTTTCAACGAGGAGATGCCATGGCCGAAGCTCGCCGGAAGGTCCGACGAACCACCAGCAAAAAGACGCCCCGACCCCTATCGGTCGCCCCGCGCCGGAAGTCCTCATCCCGTAAAGTTACGCCGTTATCCGAAGATCGCCTGATCCGAACCCTGCAACAGCGATTGCTCGACACCGTTAGCAGTTCCGAAGAAGAAGGCCGCTCGCCCATCGGCCTGTCGGCGGTCTTTGTGCAATGGTTCTGGCAACTGACGAAAGTAGATGCGATCGCCATCTACGTTCGTGACGAGCAGACGCGCGACATGACCTGTTTGGCCGAGGCTGGTCGCGACGATGCGTCGGCCGCCGCCGAATGGCGCAAGGTGCTGACGAGAGCGGAGAAGCAGGCGCATGTCGTGAGCGGACCCTTGCACGCCTTCCGGCTGCATCGCATCGGCAGGATGGAAGGATTGGTGATGCTCCAAACCGGATCGTCCCAACGATTGACCGCGCGCAAACTCCTCACGGTGCTGAGGGCAATCGAACCCTGGTTGGCCGTGGCGCTGGACCATGCCCAGTTGACCGTCAAATACGCCGTGAAAATCTTGCGGATTCAGCACATGGAACAGGTCAGCGATTTGTTGAATTCCTCGCTGGCGGAGGAGGAGAAATTGCGGCGGGCGTTGGATGCCGCGATTCGACTGGTCGAAGCGGAAGCGGGTGCGCTCTTCCTGGGAGCCGACGACGGAACGTTAAAACTATACGCGGTCAGTGGAGAGCGAACTGGCGCCTTGACGGCGCTGCAGTCTTCTATTGCCGCCAACGTGCATCGCACGGGCCAGCCGGTGCTGATCACACATGGGCCTCAGGATGCCCGCTTGGTATCCCAGCAGGGGTGGCAGGCAGCCATACCTGTGGCGTCGCTCGTGTCCGTTCCGGTCCGCGCGGGGGTTCAGGCGGTGGGTATCCTGGAAGTCGTCAATAGACGCACCGGAAAGCCGTTCAGCCACTGGGATGTGCTGGAGCTCGCCAGTCTTTCCAATCAGTTCGGGCTGGCCATCGAGAACTTTCGCAGGGGGGCAACAGGGTAGGGTGGATCGAAACAGACCGGATAGGGCTAGCGTTTTTCCGGCGGCATATATTTGATCATGTCTGACGCCAGCTTCGTCGCGAGATCCCGCATGTCTGGGCGGATGAAGAGATAACTTTCTTGCACTTGATGCCGCGCTTTCCAAACAATGGCGCCATTCACGGCATCGACGAGCCGCATGCTTAGGCCCACTCGGGCGATGTTATCCCCTTCCTCCCGCGTGTATTCCCAGGCATTGACCTTGACCACCAGCAGCGAGTCCGCTCCCAGGGCATGGCCGATCTTGACCGCCGAGGCCTTATCCGATTGGCCGGTCGTTTCCATGCGAGAAAAGTATGTCACCAGTGCGTCGAAGGCGTCTTTAGTCGTTTGAAATGTGTCGGTGACCTGGTCGGGCGGGACCACTTTCTCGACCCGGCGGCTCTTGACCAACACTTTAGCCACCACTTCTTCCACGTCCTCCCGGGCACTATCGTAGTTTCCAGAAATCGGAAGAATCGCCATGGTTTTTGGATAAAACCCGCGGGCTGCAGGGCCTTCCCACATTTCCTGGAGACCGCCGCAACCGGCGAGAATTCCCAGCAGAAGAAGGCTGAAGAAGGACCAGCGTATCGAGAACAGTCGTCGGGTCATCGTTTGTACAGCAAGTGTATCAAAAAGGATCGATTTAGCAGGCTGTGTGGACGATTCCGGGTCCCGCTCTGTGGTGGAATTCACCCGGGATCCTGCTAGAAGATCATGCCAATTGAGCCGGACGCCAGCCCGGCCTGGTCTCTGAAATCATACCCGCCGCCGATATCCACGCGCAAGGCATTGATACGTAATCCGAATCCAAACGTCGGAATAAACGGCGTTTTGGCGTCCTGCATGTTCTTATAGGTCCCGAGTCGGAACGACAGCAGTTCCGAGAGGATCGTTTGCTCGGCCCCGAGGCTCAACACCTGGCTATACAGGCCGGGGACGAGGGTGTTGTTCTTCGTGATATCTACATCAGACGTTAACGTCAAAGAATTATAGGGGTTGAATGCCACGCCGGCTCGGACCTGGGGGAGCATCTTGAATTTGGTTCCATTCAGGGCATCAAAGGTCGGACTAGTGAGATCTTTGGCAACGATGCCGGCACGCAGCCAGGAGGTCGGCCGGAACATCGCTCCGACGTCGACGCCCACGACCGTGGTCAGCTTTGCTTGGCCGATGTCCTCAAAGATCTTGACGCTGTCGCTGGCCCCGGAAATGTTCGTGGCGCCCGCATAGGCCGCGCCCTGGATGACTTTACCGCTGACGCCGATGGAGAACATCCGGTCGGCGAACGCGTAGGCATAGGACACCACCGCTTGTCTTGCCTCCAGGCCGTTCATGGCGATCTGGCCATTCACCGTGACGCTGCTCCCGTTGTTGGTAATGCTGGCGGGACTACGCAGGAATCCGCCGCCGGTGGCGACGTCGGAGATACTGAACCCCAGGGCATGCTCGCCGGCGTTTCCCTTGACATAGAGGCCGCCCGAGCCTGCACCCGTGAAGTTCGAATTGGGGCTATTGAGGCGAGCGATCTGTTGCTGAAGCCGGGAAATATTGGCCGAAGAGGTATCGTTCAGATTCAAGTTATTAATATCCTTGAGCGTATCGAACACGTCGCCTCGATCGAGGGCCTGGACACCGGCCTGGATCCGGATGTCGAACTTCTTGCTCATCGCCATGCCAGCTGGGTTCCAATAGGTCGCGAGGGCGTCGGTGGTCGTTGCCACGCCGGCCCCGCCCATGCCCATTTGTCGCGATCCCACAAAGACGAATTCTACCGCCGCCGCCTGGAGCGGCAGGAGGATTGCCAGGAGAACGGCAACGAACCGGATGCACAGCGTCATCTTCATAAATTGTGTCGGACTCCCTGATCAGTCGTGCGATAGGGCAGTCTACGAAAAGAGCCGGAAGTCGTCAAGAAATCACCGCATGAATCGGATCAACGGTGGGTGACTGGCTTAGCCTGAAACGATCATCCCATCCTGCATGGATACAATGCGGTCGGCTTGGGCAGAGAGCTTGTCGTTGTGGGTCACGATGACGAAGGTCGTCCCGCGCGAGCGGTTCAGTTGACGGAGGAGCGCGAACAGGGCATCGCCGGTATGGGTATCCAGGTTGCCTGTTGGTTCGTCGGCCAACACGAGGTCCGGTTGCTGCATCAAAGCACGCGCGACGGAGACCCGCTGTTGTTCGCCGCCGGAGAGCTCGCCGGGCTTGTGGTGGAGACGATCGCCCAAGCCGACCTCGCGCAGAAGCTTCGTCGCTTCGCCCGCGACATCCGCCAGCTCGCGTTTTTGAATCATGGCCGGGAGGCAGGCATTCTCCAGGGCTGTGAATTCCGGAAGCAGATGGTGAAACTGGAAGACGAATCCCACGCGTTTGTTCCGGAACTCGGCTTGTTGCTGCTCGGTGAGCTGGAAGAGGTCCTGGCCTTCGAACGACACGGTTCCCTTCGTGGGCCGATCCAAGGTGCCAAGAATTTGGAGCAGCGTGCTTTTGCCGGCTCCGGATGCTCCCATGATGGCGATCAGTTCGCCGCGCTGGATGTGCAGGTTGATGTTGTTGAGCACCACCAACTCCCGCCCGCCCATCGGAAACGATTTGTAGAGATCGACGACGTTAATCATAAATATGGTGATGGTGATTGGGAGATCTTGTGATTGGTAATTGCCGAAGGTGTCCTACCGCAGGCATGAAATCACCAATTCACCAGATCACTCATTCATACTTTCCGTCGGTGCTACTCGTATCTCAATGCCGCGGCCGGGTCGAGCTTGGCTGCTTGGAGCGATGGATAGAGCGTGGCAACAAAGCTGATCAGGATGGCCGAGCCTGCCACGAGCAACACATCCGATCCCAGCACGTGGACGGGAATGCGGGAGATGTAATAGACGGTCGGATCGAAGGTCCAAAACGTCTGGATCAGCCAGAGGAACGCATACCCAAGCGGGACGCCGATCGCGGCGCCGGAACAGCCGATAATCAGGCCATTGAGCATGAAAATGCGCATGATGCCCTTGCGTGTCGCCCCCATGGCCTTGAGGATCGCGATCTCGCGTTGTTTTTCGGTCACGATCATGGTGAGGGTGCTGACGATATTGAAGGAGGCCACGATGGTGATCAGCACCAGCAGCAGGAACATCATCGTCTTCTCGAGTTTGAGCGCCGAGAACAGGTTGCGATTCATCTGCATCCAGTCCCTGGCCCAGAAGGTGAAGCCGAGATTCTGTTCGATCGAGCGGGCGATGTCCGCGGCGCGGAACACGTCGGTTACCTTGACCTCGATGCCCGTCACACTGGCGCCCATGTTGAAAAACTTCTGCGCTTCGCCCAGCTCGATATAGGCGAGGGAGGAGTCGTATTCGTACATGCCGGATTGAAAGAGGCCGACGACCACGAACTGCCGGATCTTCGGTGTCATGCTGGCGCCCGTGACCGGGCCGACCGGGGACACGACGTTCAGGGTGTCGCCGGTAAAGACGCCCAGCCGCATTGAGAGTTCTTTTCCCAGAATGATTCCTGGCCGCATGGCTGTATCGGGTCCGTTGGGTTCGCGTTCCTTTTCAGGAATGGTCACTTTGATCGGCCGTGACAATTCGTCCAGGTTTCCACCCAGGAGGTTGTGCGCCAGCTCCGTGACGGTGCCTTCGCGCGCCGGATCGATCCCGCGGAGAATGATGCCCTGAACGCCCGATGGGGAGGTCAGGAGCACTTGGCGGAAGATGAACGGAGTGGCGGCCACGACATCGGGGAGGCCCGCGACCTTCTTCACCTGGTCTTCATACTCGACCATCGACTCTTTCATGCGGTCATTCACGAGGATGTGGGCCGTCGTGCCGAGAATCTTGGCCTGAATATCTTCCTTGAACCCGGTCATGATGCCGACCGTGCCGATCAAGGCAGCCACGCCGAGCGTAATCCCGGCGATGGAGACGATCGTGTTGAAGGAGATGGTGCGATTGCGGCGTTTGGCGCGAAGGTACCGCAATCCGATGAAAATCTCATAAGGGAGCGCCACGCCTACTTCTCCGGCCTGAGCTGCGGGAAGAGGATGACATCCCGGATGGAGGCCTGATTCGTGAAGAGCATGACGAGCCGGTCGATGCCGATGCCCTCGCCGGCGGTCGGTGGCATGCCGTATTCGAGGGCGCGTAGAAAGTCTTCGTCGACCCGATGGGCTTCTTCGTCACCCGCTTCGTGCTGCGCTGCCTGGGCCTCGAAGCGCTCACGTTGATCGAGTGGATCGTTCAACTCGGAGAAGGCGTTGGCGATTTCGCGGCCCGCAATGTAGAGCTCGAAGCGATCGGTAAGGGAAGGATCTGCATCTTTACGGCGCGCGAGGGGAGAAATCTCAATCGGGTAGTCTGTGATGAACGTCGGTTGCTGCAGGCGCGGCTCGACGGTCTCTTCAAAGATGTCGTTCAGAATATTCACCAAGGACTCTTTGGGGGATACTTCGACTCCCAGGCGTTGGGCGGCTGCGAGGGCCTCGTCCCGATTTGTGAGGACGGAGGGCGGCAGGTTATTCACTTCCAGAATCGCCTGATGGTAGGACCACCGTTGCCAGGGCGAAGCCAGATTGATCTGCGTGCCCTGATAGTCGATGGTCGTGGTGCCGAGAATGTCTTGTGCCAGTCGGCTGAACAGGGCTTCCGTCAACAGGATCAAGTCCTGATAGTCGGCATAGGATACGTAGAACTCCAGCATGGTGAACTCGGGATTGTGAATCGTTGAGATACCCTCGTTGCGGAAGTTACGGTTGATTTCGAATACGCGCGGAAAGCCGCCCACGATCAGCCGCTTCAGGTACAGCTCCGGCGCGATGCGGAGATAGAGGTCGGTTCCCAATGCGTTGTGATGGGTGACAAACGGCTTCGCCGCCGCCCCGCCGGGAATCGGATGCATCATCGGCGTTTCAACTTCCAGGAAGCCGCGTTCAATCAGAAACGCGCGGATCCCGGAGACGATGCGGCTGCGCAACGCGAAAATCTGATGGAGCTGCGGGTTGGCGATCAGATCGACATAGCGCTGCCGATACCGGGTCTCGACGTCGGTAAGTCCGTGCCATTTTTCCGGCAGGGGACGAAGCGCTTTGCTGAGGAACGTGAGGGTCTTCACCTCGACGGTAAACTCGTTGGTCTTCGTGCGGAAGAGGATGCCGGTCACCCCGATCCAGTCTCCGAGATCCAACCCCTCGGAAATCTGATGGGCTTGCTCACCGAGCGTATCCTTCTTGAGATAGACCTGCAGGCGATCCGATCCGTCTTGCAGTACCGCGAAGGCGGCTTTGCCGAACCGGCGCAATCCCACCACCCGGCCTGCAATGGTACAGCCGATCTTCTCCTGCTCGAGCACCTCTTTGGGTTTTTCGCCATGCAGGCGGATCAGCTCTCCGGCGCGATCTTTGACCTCAAAGCGTGTTCCGTAGGGTTGCACGCCGAGCTGCCGGAGTTGATCGAGTTTCTTGATGCGCTGTTGTCGTTGATCGTTGAGTTCATCCATCGGTGTAGTCGTTCGTCCCTCGTCGTTCGTCTCTCGTATCTCGAGCACGACGCTTCACGAGATACGCTTCATGCTGTGCTGGTCCTCTGCTAGAGTTCGTCGTCCTTCACGGCGACCGGTTCCGGAGCCTTGCCGCCGGTCAGTTTTCTCTGGAGATAGGCTTCAATGAAACCGTCCAGCTCGCCATCCATCACGGCGGAGACCTGGCCGACCTCGTATCCCGTCCGGTGATCTTTTACCATCTGGTAAGGCTGGAATACGTACGAGCGGATCTGGCTGCCCCAGGCGATGTCTTTCTTTTCGCCGACGATGGCATTGAATTCAGCTTCTTTTTTTCGCTGCTCCACTTCGAACAGACGCGCCTTCAAAATCTTCATCGCGCCGTTGCGGTTCTGCAGTTGCGACCGCTCGTTTTGACATTGCACCACGATATTTGTGGGGATGTGGGTGATGCGAATAGCGGTCTCGACTTTGTTCACGTTCTGCCCGCCGGCGCCCCCTGCCCGAAACGTGTCGATCCGGAGGTCTTTCTCGTCGATCACCACTTGGACATCGTCGTCGAGTTCGGGATACACGAAGACCGACGCGAAGGATGTATGTCGCCGCTTATTGGCATCGAACGGGGAGATGCGTACAAGGCGGTGCACCCCGGCTTCGGCCTTGAGGTAGCCGTAGGCATAGGGGCCAGTCACGGACAGGGTCGCGCTCTTAATGCCGGCTTCATCCCCGGCGAGGAGATCGAGGGTCTCGACCTTGAAACCCTTTCGCTCGGCCCAGCGCACATACATGCGCAGGAGCATCTGTGCCCAATCTTGCGACTCGGTACCCCCGGCGCCCGGATGGATGGCGAAGATCGCATTGCTCCCATCCAGCTCACCTGAGAGCAGCAACTCAATGCGGAACTGGGCGACGGCCTTCTCAAATTGCGCGAGTTCGCCGGTGAGTTCCTGTTCAAGTCCAGCGTCGCCTGATTCCATCGCCAGCTCGAGCAGTGCCTCAATGTCGCTCTGTCGACGCTCGGTCTCGCGCCAGCGGCTCAACTCCCGATCGAGGGTCGCTTTGCGGCGGTTCACCTTGGCGGCAGCCTGGGTATCCTTCCAGAAGTCAGGTTGGGCGGTCTTCGCGTCGATGTCGTTGAGTTCAGCGGTCATCCGAGCCAGGTCAAAGATGCCCCCGTAATTGAGCCAGCTGCTCTCCGAGGGTTCGCACACGGGTAGGGACATCATCCAACATGGCACGTTCCTTTCTCTGTCAGGCTGGTCGACCGGCCGGCTCACCACCGGCGGGTTCTGTGTCGTGCGAGAAATAGCCGGTCAGGAACAAAAGCGCGGTGAGTATAGCACAGGCATAGGCAAAGAGATCACCGTATTGCGCGTAAAAGGTCTGTTGATGGCCGACGGTTATCGTCTCCTTCATGGCCTCTTGTGTGAAGATGGAAGACTGTTGCGAGATGTGCCCATAGGGGTCGATGAAGCCGGAGATACCCGTGTTCGCCGCCCGTGCGAAGGCGACGCGGTTTTCCACCGCGCGGAAGACCACCATACCGAAATGTTGATAGGGTGCCGACGAGGGACCAAACCAGGCGTCGTTGGTGATCGTAACCATGAAGTCCGCACCGTTCGCCGCAAACTGCCGCACGAGGTTGGGGAAAATTACTTCGTAGCAGATCACCACGCCGAATTTCACGTGGAAATCAGGGACGGTCGCCGCCGCCGCCATCGGAGGCACCTTCTCGCGTGGTTTGAACATGAGCAACGTCGACCCTGGGCCGGCCTCGAAGTCGCCGATCCCTTCCACCAGTTTGTCGAGGAAGAACAACAGGGAGTGGTGGAACGGAATGTATTCGCCGAAGGGGACGAGATGTTGTTTGTCGTAGCGGCCGAGGATCTGACCGTCCGTCGCGAGCAGGTAGGCACTGTTGAGCAAGAAGGGGCGGCCGTTGGGATACCGTCGCAATGCCGGGCTGCCGAACAGCAGAGGAGCGCTGGCCCGGCGTGCCATGTCGCTCACGAGGGTACGATAGTGCGGTTCCATTTCAAATACGAACGGCGTGGCGGCTTCCGGCCAGATAATGAGATCCATGTCGTCGCCCAATCCGGCGGTGAGACGATTGTATCGTTCCATGGTTTCCTGCCGGAACGCGACATCCCATTTCTGCGCCTGTTCGACGTTCGGTTGCACGACCCCCACAGATAAGGTGCGGGTGGGAGTGTGCTCTGCGGCGGTCAACAGCGTGGTGCCGTACAGCAAAGCCACGCCGAATCCAGCTGCGGCGGCGACGGAGGAGGGCCAGGGAAAGGAACGAATTTGAAATCCGCGATAGGCTTTGATGCTCCAGATAATCGTTTCTGCGAGCGCAGCATTGACCAGCACCAGCAGGAATGAGACGCCATAGACGCCGAAATGGTCGGCCAGTTGAATGATCGGGAGCCATTGGTATTGGGAATACCCGAAGAGCGCCCAGGGCAAGCCGGAGAGAAAGTAGGTGCGGACCAATTCCAATGTGACCCAGAGAAAGGGTGCGGGCAGGAAGCCCAGGGTCGGGAACGTCGTTCTGATCCAAGCGAGTCCGCCGGCATAGATGGCCACATAAAGCCCGAGGTAGACCGTCAGCAACAACATGACCAACGCTGCGATCGGGAGGGGCACCTTGCCGTAGACGTTCATGGCGGTAATGACCCAGAACATGGACCCAGTGAAGGCGAGTGCGCCGGCAAGCCATCCGACCCGAAAGGCGCGGCTGGGCGACACATATTCGACCGCAACATGGAGGGGCACCAGCGCGAACCAGGCGAGCATACCAAGGTCGAAGGCTGGGAACGACAGGGGATAGAGGAGACCGCTCGCGCAGGCAAGCAGGATGAGGCGTGCGCGGGAGATGGTCATTGTGCGTAACTTAACGAAAGACCAGAAGAGATTCAACCGTGCTCTTCGTAACAACTGTGATGCAGATAGAGAATGGCGACCCGTTCTGGGAAGAACCGGAACGGTCCAATTCGTGAGGGCCCCCTCAGCTATCGTCCTGGCCGTCCGCTGAACGAGCTGCCCCCGCCCGAAGAACCGGATGACGCAGGGGCTTGCGGCTGGGGCGTGGCCATGCCTCTGGGCTGGACTGGCAACAGCGGTGCCGGTGTGAGGAGATTGGGCGGAGTCGGCGTTCCGAATGGTGTGACCGTACCGGGCATGGCGCCGTGGGGTGAGCTGAAGGTGTGGGAAGGGAGGCCGGACCCTTGATGTGTGACACCCTTGTTTCCGTGAGCATCCGAATAGATGGCTTCGTGCCCTCCCAAGGGCGCCAGTGTGCCCGTCATGCCGTCACCCTGTTGAATAATCGACGGCTGAGCAGCGGCCACTGAAAGCTGGCCGATGAGCGACCATCCAGTGAGGAGGACCACAAGGGCGACGGATTGCATGGACGCACCTCCTGCGGGAGCGAAGGAGTCGGGGGCTGCTAACATCCTATCAAATGTCATTTCCAAATGGGGGAAGACAATCTCAGCTGATGCCGGATAAAGGATAGGCGGCAACCCGCGCCCGCTCTCGATTCCTGCCATATTGACCGCTGTTTGTGCGAAGCGTAGACTGTAGCATCCACTCAGTACCACCCTTTCTGCAGGTGGTCGCATGGTCTTCCGTGGCGAATATGACCGCCGCTCTGACCAAGCCAGTCTTGTCCTTTCTGCCCCATCATTCTTCAGTTCTCATTGCCCTATCGCAGTGAATGCCTGCGTGATTATTTCACGTCTCGCAGGTGTGCAGGACTTCCCGATGGTGGTCGTACTCCCATTCCATGCAACCGGGTGCGGACCGATTGCGCAGTACAACCAGGCCGCTCGCTCTCCTCCCACGCCCATCACTTCACTGCTGTGGAATCCACCATACAGAAGAGGAGAATATCACTATGCGAAGACGAGATAGAGGATGTGTTGATCAGACTCAGGCGCGACGGCACCCTGCATGTTTGCCACGCGCCGAGTAGTCCGAGGCAGGAAGGAGGACACCATGGGACGGAAGTACGACTTAATCGATGTGATGGCGGCCATCGGATTGGTCGCCACGCTGTTCGGGGGATATTTTCTGGTCACCGCGGCCGATGGATTTTGGCAGACACCGTCGGCTCCAACCATGACCGCAGCAACCTTCAGTGACACATCCAACGGTATGCAGTGGTTGCAGCCTGCGCTGGGCCAGGCCATTGTGGACGATGTGTTACTCGACCGGCACGCCAATGCGGCCATATTCGCATCTGCCATGGAATTGAATCGTGCGTCAACTGACTATCAGCTGATGACGACCACGCTCTTGAGTCCGCTCGTACTGGCCGAGTTGCGTGCGTTCGGACAGGAAGCCGACCATAACGCACGGATGCAGTTCGTCATGGGGAAGGCCGTCGTCAATCAGACCCGCCGCGGTATCATGAGCGGGATCCTCTCCGCCGATCAGTACACGAGCGACTTCAACACCAACCTGATTCGGACCGCAGAGCTGACAGGGCAGCGCATGCATGAGCAGTTCGAAGCGACCAGGCAGGCCGCGCTTGGCCGGTCGATCGTCGAGGCGAGTCAGGAGGAAGATCAAATGGCAGCGACGGTGCAGGAGCGGATCGGTCGCGCCGTCATCCAAGTCACACAGGCGCAGGAAAACTATAGCGAGGCGAAAGCCGCCCGGCAAACTCAACTCGCGAGCGCGACGATCGCGGCCGTCCGTACCGATGCCATGACGGAACAACTGGCCCTGCTGGAGAGCATACCGTCCGAACGCATCGTGGTGGCGCATCATAGGAGTGTGTCAGCGGATGTTTCCCGCGGCTACCTGATGCTGGCCTGCCTGGGATTGATTGCGCTCTTTGTCGGCGGGTTGGCGCTCAGTAGCAGAAAAGGCGAGGTGGAAACCATTCCAGTATGGAAGATGGAGACGCTATTGCAGTTGCATCGTTCGGCTAGATAACCGGTTAACCCGGGAGCCGGACTTGTGCGGCTCCCGGGGTTTAACAGGAGGTCGATCATGTCGTGGGAAAACTGGGCCGTGGCAATCGGGCTCGGCGCGCTCCTGATGATGTTCTTCGTGCTGATGGAGCTGTTTTTCGCCGGCGGGCGGCATCCGCTGGATCATTCGCACCGGAAATGAGGCAGATCGTCAGTCGACTCCTCACGGGTCACAGGTGAGGCGAGTCCCGTCAGAAGTGTAAGCTCTGAGGAGTGGAGTCTCTTCCGCGTTGGCTGGTGCAGGGAACCTCCTGGGAATAGGGAAGCGGACGTTAGTTCAGACAGGACCAGAGTCCGGGAAGCATGACTTTGGCCATGGCTTTGAGTTCGGATTCCGAGTGCGGTGGAACACCGGAGAGGGCGATACCGAAATTTTTGCCTTTGGCCCAGCGTACAGTGCCCCGTCGGATCAACATTGGAATGTCAGGGGTCGGCTGAATCACGATCACCACCAATTCCATCCCCACACTGACCAGCTCTTGGCCGCGAATACGCCCTCCCGAAGTGGTAATGTCCTCGGTCACGCCGATCGTCTGAAAGGTGCCGTTGGAATAATAAATGGGGCATTGAGCCGGAATGCGTCTGGCTTCGCGTTCACGATAGGCAGCGTTCATCTGGAGAAAGTTCCTTTCATCAGGCGGCGCAGGCCCGCGGCCCGCATCAATATCAAGCCACGGGTAGAGTGGGAAAGCCTGCACTGCCACAAAACCAGCGTGGCGGCCATCATTCCACCCACTGTGTCGTTCAGCAAGTCGCGCAGTGAGGTTTCGCGACCCGGTGCAGACCCCTGCGCCACTTCTGTCCACAACCCAAACACCACCGTCAGCAAGATGCCGGAGATCACGGCATAGGGGATGGGCCAGCCGCGCAAGCGGAAGCCTTGGATGGCCAACCAGGCCAGCAACCCGTACGCCGGCACATGCGCCCAATCCCGCCAGTTGTCCGGCACGAGGGAGATGAGGGATCCTGTAAATCCGATGCCTGGCGAGGCGATGGCGAGGCCGAAAAGCAACAGCATGTACCCGAGAATCAGAGCGGTAATGAGAACCATGTGGGGAAATCCTTTCGATGGGCTCAGGTGACCCTGCGCAGAGTACTGCGCCACGTTCCGGAGACACCATTCGTCATTCGGCCGAGAAGCTAGTGCTTTGGAGGGGCGCAGAGAGCTGCGGAGTAGGAATTGCTGGCGATAGAGAGGCCCGAGCAGGTAACGAGGATCAGGTCTTTTTCCCCGGTTTCTGATGGTGCCACTGTCCCGGAGTAGTCGAGTGAGCCAGATAGGCCTGGCCAAATCCCAGTACTAGGTGGGCATCGCGCATCCGCAGTTCCCACAAGGCAAAGTCGCCGAACCCGAACATGATTTGTGATTGTGGAAACTTCGCCAGGTAGCGCTGTTTCACCGTCTCATACCACTCATCGGTCGGGGGCAGAATCACGGCGTCACCCTGCAGGTTGATGCGTGGAAGGGCCAAGGGGTTTTTACCCGACTTATCCGGCTCGGCAATGAACAGGCTGACGCGGGAATCCGTCAACAGATGCTGCGTGTGAAACGCCAATCGGCTCAGGTGGAGATAGACGCGGGACCAGTCATCCCCGAACATGTAGAGGACATGTGAGCCGAACGGATGGCCGTTTCGTAAGGTCAACAAAACGCCCGTGCGCACCTGCTCAACCAACTTTCCCCAAGCCGCCTGAATCTCGTCACTCGGCATCTCATCCGGCATCGACATCCGCAAACCTCCACGTCAGGTCATTGTAGCGGCCTCTCTCGAATTGTCCAGCCATCACGCATTGCTGGCCCGCAGGCTGAAGGACTTACCAGGGTAGATCTCCCTCCCTTTGCGTCGAGAGTAGCGACAGGGTAACATGGGCCGGCGGTCGAGCATCTTGCTGTAGTGACGACAGGAAGGGAGACCGTGCGATGAGAGACGTGCGACGGGGACTGGTACTGGTGGGCCTCTGTGTCGTGATGGGGTGGACCGGCTGCGGTGGGAAGCAAGCGGAGATTAAGGAAGACCGGCTGAGCGTCGGGCGCGTGCAAGGCGAGGTCAATGTCGGCATGTCTGCCGCGCAGGTGGCGGAACTCTTGGGCTCGCCGAATATCGTGACCACGGACGATAGGCGCCGTGAAGTCTGGATTTACGACAAAGTGTCGACCGATCGCGTTGATACCGCGAGTTCCTCATACGCCGGGTTGATCATTCTGGGGACCAACTCCAGCGATCGCTCCAGCTCCCAGCGTCAGCGCACCCTCACCATCATCAAGTACGACGAAGAGAAAAAGGTCCGGGACTTTGCCTACAACTCCACCCAATTCTAATAGGCTGCTGAAAATGGTCCCCAGCTTTGGTCTCGCGTCGCTCACCTCCTCAACGTACGCAAAAACGTATGCCTCGGGCTCTCGCTTACTCGGCCTCGCTGGATGACCATTTTGAACAGCCTGAAGAGAAGAGTCTGTACAAGCGATGTCGCGGGAACCGGCTGGGCCTCCGGTGTTCATCTCCCAGGATTTCCATCGGGTAGATGGACGCTGCCTTTACTCGCATTCCTACTGCCGGCCTTGGTCAGTGGCTGTGTGCAGCAGACGCAACCGACGGAGTTATTCCAGCTCTCGCCAGAGAGTAACGCCAATCGGGCGATGCAAACTCGCCTTTTCGATACGGCGAACGACAAGGAGTTACTATCGGCCTCAGCCGCCTCGTTGCAGGATCTCGGCTTTCAAGTTGAAGAAAGCGTGCGGGAAGTTGGTTTCCTGCGCGCGGCGAAAGAGCGCAGCGCGCGCGAGTATGACCAGTATCTCAACCGGCTCTTGGTGTGGCTCCTCTCTCTCGGAAATGTCATGATGCCGGTCGACCTGCACCAGAAGGTCGCCGCGACCATCGTGACGCGCCCGTTGAATCCGGACGGCTCGCGGCAGGAAGTCCGGATCATGTTCTATCGAGCGGTGTGGAAGGGAGAGGGGCAGGCCGACCGCAATTACATCCCGCCCGGTGAACAGAAAATGGAAATGATCCGCGATCCTGAAATTTACCAGCAATTTTTTGCGAAGCTCTCCAAGGCCGTTTTCTTGGAGCCGTACACGATTTAACTGCGAGGACTCATGAGCTGGACACAGGTTGCCGGGGCAGGTGTGATTCTGACGGGATGCTTCATGCTGTACGGTTGTACGGCGCCGGAACCGCGCAAGGAGCTCTTTTCGTCGACCGATGCGCAAATGAAAATCCGAAGCGCACAGACCCGCACGTTTGAGGTTAAGGATCGCACGGTCGCCATGCGCGGCGTCATCGCGGCCTTGCAAGACTTGGGATTCATCATCGAACGCGCCAATGAACCGTTGGGTCTGGTGACGGCGGCCAGATTCGCCGAGCCAAATTATGACGACGTACTCGGCGTGACGGTCACTGTGCGTCCACAAGACGACGGTAAGACGATGATTCGCGCCAATGCCATATACAACAACAAGCCGATCGAAGACCCCAAGGTGCACCAAAACTTCTTTGCATCGGTGAAGCACTCGCTATTTCTGACAAAGGACTAGGGCGTGAGTACGACATCTGCCGCCATGACATGCCTGCTCGCAGCTTTCCGCACATGCCGGCTCGTCTCTTGCTTTCTGACGCTGGTCTGCGTGGCAACCGGCTGCTCGCCCTATGAATGGTGACATGAGAACCAATGGGAGTCGCGCGATCAGCTCTGGCAGTCCGAAGCCAGCCAGGTCAAAGTGCGTGCTGCCCAATGCCGGATGTTCGACACCACCGACCGTCTCAAAACCATTCAGGCGGTCGTCTCGACATTTCAGGATGTAGGTTTCGCCGTCGAAGTATTGGATGAAGCATTGGGCATCGTGTCCGGCAAGAAGTTCGAGGATTATGAAGCCCCGCAATTGGGCGACCCGTCCTACTATACGTACCGAGACGACGGGCTCCTGATCCTAACCAGGCAGTTCCGGAGTTGGGGGGCGTTTTATCACCGGACGATCTGGTCCGCCTCAATGCCACCGTCCGGCCGCGCGGAGACACGCAACTGATGGTGCGTGCCAGCGCGCCGTATTACCTCAGAGCCATCGAGTCCCCCGAGCCCTATCAGCAATTCTTTCGCACGCTGGAGCAGGTGCTGTTCATCCAGGCCAATGCCGTTCAGTAGCCTCTTCCAACTCAGCATTCACGCGCGGAGCCAGCGGAAGGGTGAGATAAAATCGACTGCCTTGCCCCGGTGCACTCTCCACCCAGATGCGGCCCTGCTGTAGTTCCACAAAATGCTTGGCAATCGCCAGCCCCAGCCCGGCCCCTCGCGCTTCGCCATGGGACGAGGTCCCCCGATAGAACTTCTCAAACACGTGCGGCACTTCTTCCGGCGGGATCCCGCAGCCCGTATCGGCCACGCAGAGTCGGACGAATCCGGCTTCCTCGGCATCGATGTCGAGCCGCACCTCGCCGCCGGGCGGTGTGAATTTGCAGGCATTCTGAATGAGGTTGGTCAATACCTGCGTGAGTTTGTCCGGATCTCCCCGCACGACGAGGTGCTTGTCCGCGGTGGTCGCTCGCAAGGAAAGGTGTTTTTCCCGCGCCAGCATGTGAAGATTGTCCACGACCGTCTCGGCCAAGTCGGCGATCACCAATGTCTTGGAGTCGAGCCGCATGGTCCCGGCCTCGATTTTTGACAGGTCCAGCAGGTCGTTAATCATTCGAACCAGCCGGCCGATGTTGCTCTTGATTCGGTCGAGATACCTCCGCTGTTTGTCGGTGAGAGGTCCGCCGATGCAGTCCAGTAAGTTGTCGACGAATCCGCCGATGGCCGCCAGTGGTGTTCGCAGGTCATGGGATACGATCGACACAAATTCGGACTTCCGCAGGCTGAGTTCGCGCAGTTCTGTGTTGATGGTTTCCAGCTTCGAATACAGGTGTTGCAGCTGAGTCGCCTTGGCTTCGAGCTCTCGTTCCTGACCATGAATCCGCAATTGATTTTTGATCCGCGCCAGGAGTTCTTCCTCATTGAAGGGCTTGCTCACATAGTCGTCTGCTCCCGCCTCCAGGCTCTCCACGCGCGCTTCGGTTCCCGCTCGCGCCGTGAGTAAAATAACCGGCGTCGCGCGAAGCGCGTCATCGCAACGAATCGCCTTCAACAGATCATGTCCGCTCATAATGGGCATCATGATATCCGCCACCACCAGCGCCGGCAGCAGCCGCCGTGCCTTCTGCAACGCGTCCTCTCCGTCACCGGCGGTGATCACCCGATACTCGTCGGCCAACAAGCGCGTGAGGTAGGCGCGCATATCGGCATTGTCATCCACCACCAGAATCACGGGCTGGTCACGACTTGCCACGTCTCGCATCGATTCCTGGTCTTCATCGATCGGCGGGTCTTCCCCGGAGGTAAGAGGCGCCGGCGCGTCTTCTTCATCGATGGGAACTATGGGGACGGCATCCACGTTACCCCGCGGCAGGGTCACGGTAAAAGTCGATCCTTCCCCGACGGTGCTCTGTACGGCGATCTGCCCGCCATGGAGCGTCACGATTTCCTTCGCCAGCGCCAACCCGATCCCGCTGCCTTCAAATCTCCTCGTGGCCTGGCCCTCCACTTGGGTGAACCGGTCGAAAATACGCTCGAACTGATTTTCGGGAATGCCGATTCCGTTATCCCGGATGGTGATGGAGACCTGTCTCTGCTCGGACGCCAATGAGATCCAGACCTTGCCCTGCTCTGGATCGCTGAACTTAAACGCGTTCATCAATACATTTGAGAGGACCTTGGTCATCTTGCGAACGTCCACGTGCGCCGGCACGGGGGTGGACATACCGTCCATGAAGATCCGCCGCCGTTCCGAGGACTCAAAATTGGCGGCCACGTGTGTGATGAGTGCGGCCAGGTCGACGCAAGCGGTGCGAAGGTCGGCCCGTCCGCTTTCGAACCGGGCGAGCTCCAGTAGCTCATTGATCAGGAACAACAAACGCGAAGTGTTCCGCAGGCCCGACCGCACCACGGCCTCTGATTCTTTTGGCAACGGAGTTTTTAACAGGGTGGTGAACGCCCCCAGGCTGAGTGTGAGTGGTGTGCGAAGCTCGTGGTTGATATTGGCAAAGAACTGATCCTTCAAGCGGTCGAGTTCCAACAGTTTGCGATGGGACAGTTCCAGTTCTTCCCGCGTCCGGCGTTCGGCCAGCCGCGCCTGGAATTCCGCGACCTGCAAAGTCTCGTAGAGGTAGGCCGAGAAGAGACAGGCCACGCAGGTCCAGACGAGGAAGAAGGAATTCTGCAACGCAGCAGCGTCTGCTCCGGCAGGCAGAGGCTGGAGAAGATTGATCCCATAGTAATAGAGGAGGGTGGTGACTTGGGCCGCCAAGTGACTGGTCCAGGAGACCGGGACGATCACCGCCGCTGCAAGGAAGACCAGATTCAACCCATTGTAATAGGCGGAGGTAAAACCTCCCAAGTGTACCGTCATCTGTGCAATACACAGATTGCCGATCAGCACCCATAAAATTAGCGCCACTTGTGGAGGTACCGCGGAACGACGTCGCACCAGGGTGAAGAACACCAGGAGAAAGCCCATCTCCAGGATGGCTCGGATCGTGAGGAGCGTCGACAGGTGATCCCGATAGAACAGCAGGTCGGATAGGAGAAAGACGGGATTGGCCGTCAGGCCGAGGTAATAGAGGGTACGCAAGCGGTCTCTCGCGAACGCCTTTCGCCACGCATCGTAGGATGACGAATCAACGGCTTCAGGAGACATGGTTGCTCCTAGTCGAGATGAAAAGCGTGAGAGACAGGGCGGCGAGGATCATCTGGAAGAGAGGCAGGTCGGCCATCGAGTCCCCCCCGAGGTGCCGAAGTCGATAAAAGGCTACTCCTTCAGGACAAGAACCGCAAACGCAATCCGAGGTCAGGGGCGGGAAGGGAAAGCTTGAATTCTGCGCATCTCGATCCATGCGCCATCAGACCCCCATCTTCGCGGTAGAGTAGCCCCACCGCGTTCCGTACCATTCAGCCAGTCCATGTTGTGGCAGCCGCGAGAGGAGCAACTTGCGATTGTCGTCCTGTGTGTAAAAGGGTATGCTGCCGCAGCCTGAACAGAGATAAGCAGGGGGAGCGACGTGGCCCGCAGTACAAAGAGCAAGAAGCATGCGTCCGGTGGCAACCAGACTGCGCCGTATAAACATCCCGAGGCGAAGACCCTCATGCGGGCCGGAAGTCGGGACGCAGGCGCAGTTCAAGAAGAAAAAGCCGGCCAAGACCTACCGCTACGATTCGTCACCCTCGCCCGCGCTCGACTGGGACGCCAAGAGTCCGGCGCCTGAGGAGGGCGAAGCGCTCCTCACGCAAATCCTCGATGCCAAGAATCTGGATGAGGCGAAAGCAACCGGCTGCTCGCCCTATGAATGGCGACATGAGAACCAATGGGAGTCGCGCGATCAGCTCTGGCAGTCCGAAGCCAGCCAGGTCAAAGTGCGTGCTGCCCGATGCCGGATGTTCGACACCACCGACCGTCTCAAAACCATTCAGGCGGTCGTCTCGACATTTCAAGATGTAGGTTTCGCCGTCGAAGTATTGGATGAAGCATTGGGTATCGTGTCCGGCAAGAAGTTCGAGGATTATGAAGCCCCGCAATTGGACGATCCGTCCTACTATACGTACCGAGACGACGGGCTCCTGATCCTAAGCAGGCAGTTCCGGAGTTGGGGGGCGTTTTATCACCGGAGCGATCTGGTCCGCCTCAATGCCACCGTCCGGCCGCGCGGAGACACGCAACTGGTGGTGCGTGCCAGCGCGCCGTATTATCTCAAGGCCATCGAGTCCCCCGAGCCCTATCAGCAATTCTTTCGCACGCTGGAGCAGGAGCTCTTTATCCTGGCCAACAACGTGCAATAGAGGCTCGTTCGAGTGTTTCCAATTCAGCGATACGAGCGACCCGACGCCTGTCCGCTCTTGGCTCACGTGGGGCTGAGCGCGTATGCTGAAGCGCTCACGAAGGCTACAGGCCGGACATCGAATCCCTGCCACACTCGCATGCCTAGCCCAAGCTATTCTGAATCCACCAACCAGTTGGAGAATCACTGAGAAATGCGTTTCAGAACCATATGCGAATGGCTCGCGAGTATAGTGTTCTCACTGACGGTCCTCGCCTGCAGCGAGGTCAGGATGTCTGCCGTTACGGCCATTGGTCCGGCCGTTGGACCTCTCCGGGCCGATTCGGTGAACCCCCGGTACTTTAGCGACGGGGCGGGCAAAGTCGTCTATCTCGTCGGTTCCCATACCTGGAGGAATCTGCAAGACGCTGTTTCGGATAAAGAACAGGTTCCCTTTGACTACAGCAGATATGTGCATTTCCTAGAGCGGTATCATTTAAACTTTTTCCGGCTCTGGCGTCAGGAGGAGGCGCTCTCGGAACCTCTGCCGTACCTACGGACAGGACCAGGGCTCGCCTTGGACGGGAAGTTAAAGTTCGATGTGAGCCAAATGAATCCAGTGTTTTTCGATCGGTTGGCGGCACGAGTGCAGGAGGCTGGTCAACACGGCATCTATGTCGCCGTCATGTTGTTTCAAGGGTGGGGGATTGAGCGGAAGTCACCCGACAGACCGGAGAATCCCTGGGAGTTCCATCCATTTCATCGGGCCAATAACATCAACGGCATAGACGGGGACCCCGACGGAGATGGAG
The DNA here is from genome assembly GCA_023248215.1 of Nitrospira sp. Classification (GTDB taxonomy): domain Bacteria; phylum Nitrospirota; class Nitrospiria; order Nitrospirales; family Nitrospiraceae; genus Nitrospira_A. The sequence goes on along the minus strand of JAHFEW010000033.1, from coordinate 1,588 downwards.
AAGGAACCGAGACCCATGAGCTGATGGGTGCTGCTGTGACGGAATGGCAGGAACGGTTTGTGCGCCATGTGGTGGATGCGGTGAATCGCTTCGACAACGTGGTCTATGAAATTGCGAACGAGAGCACGTCGACTTCGGTGCCATGGCAGGAGCATTTGGTCGCGGTGATTCACGACTACGAGGCGACCAAGCCGAAACAACATCCTGTGCTGTTCAGTGCACCCTGGGGAAATAGGGAAGAGGACCTCTGGGCGTCCAAGGCAGAGGCGGTGTCCCCGACGCTCCCGGCTCCCTATACGGCCGAGTATGCCTACCGAGACGATCCACCTCCCAATGACGGGCGCAAAGTCATCATCAATGATACGGATCATCTGTGGGGAGTTGGAGGGACCAGTGACTGGGTGTGGAAAAGTTTTATGCGGGGGCTCAACCCCATCTATATGGATCCGTACGATCCCGCGACCCATCCCGAATATTACGAGCAGGTGAGAGAGTCTCGCGAGGGTGTACTGCTGTCGCTCGGCCAGACGAAACGTTACGCGGACCGCATCCCGCTCCAAATCATGACTCCACGGAGCGACCTCTGCTCAAGCCGGTATTGTTTGGTTGATCCGGGTCAGGCCTATCTCATCTATGCGCCCTCCAGCGGCGTCTCGGAGAATCCCGCGAGCATCGAGCTCGATCTCCAGCATTTCTCCGGTGCATTCCTGGTGGAATGGTTCAATCCACAGCTCGATCGCACAGAGGTCGAGCAGAAACGCCTGCCGTCTGGACGAGTCAGGCTCGTGGCTCCCTTCGCAGGAGACGCGGTCCTGTATGTCAGGCGCTCCCATCACTCACGCCTTCAGCAGTGACCGCAGGGTAGTGATGCGTGCGCAGAGGTGGTGGTGCTCCGCTTGTCTTGTCTGACAGAAGAAACGTTCCCTTGGCCCTGCTGAAGGCTGTGCCGGTCCCTCAACGAGAGGAGATCCCTGATGGAACAGTCACCGCTCGCCGATGTGTTTGATGCCCATGTGAGGCATGAATTTGTCGATAAGGATGTGGACGCGACCATGCAGACGATGACAGCGGAGCCCTATCTATTGCACCTGCCGACGCTCACCGGCGGAGAGGATCGGCAGGCCGTGCGCCGGTTCTATGAGCAGCTGTTTGTGGGGAAATGGCCTGCCGATACCAAGGTCGTTCGACTCTCGCGAACGGTCGGCAGCGAGCAGGTCGTGGACGAACTTCTCATCAGCTTTACACACGACGTGCCGATGGAGTTCATGTTGCCGGGAGTGCCGCCCACCGGGAAGCCGGTCGAATTGCTGACGGTCGTGGTCATGAAGTTTGACAACGGGAAGATCGCCCATGAACATATTTATTGGGATCAAGGGTCGTTCCTGACACAAGTCGGGTTGCTGGACCCCACGGTCCTCCCGGTCATCGGCGTTCAACAAGCGGCCGCGCTGCGAGCGAAACAACGACCCTAGAACACCCGCCTACGCCTGTGGCCTACGTGTTTTCAAGTCTGCCGGTCGGCCCACCTTGACAGTTCTTCTCGCTCGGCCTAGCCTGATGGCGTCGAGTGCACCACCCACCTTACACC
>JAHFEW010000095.1:12290-15102 GCA_023248215.1 Nitrospira sp. | reverse complement strand
GTGAACACCTGGGCACAGCCAAGCTGTATGCCGAGGTGAGGACTGCCATCGAGGGCATGAATCAATATCTTGACAGCGACGCTCTGCGCCGGCAGGGGGAGACGATGGTACGCCTGACCGTGGTGACCACGTTTGGATTAATCGGAGTGACGACGATGAGTTTTCTGGGAATGAACCTCGTGGCTGCAGCCGAGAGCCCCATCCTGACGAAGGTTGTTTACTTCCTGCTCGTCTTTATTCCAAGCACGGCCATCACCCTCTACACGGTGCCGAAGTCCAGGCGTCTTGCGGATTTCCTGGAGACATTGGCCGACGAGCGCCGGTCGTCAACAGGCAAGCTCGCGGCGTTTGTGAACGTCTGGAAAACAGAACGCGGTCAGGATACAAGACCACAATAAATATTGCTGCCCATGGCGCATGAGTATGTCATACATACCGGCGCCCTGCGTGTCGGGCTTGCATCACCGTAGCTACTTCTTCGTTTGCACTAATACGCACCACATACGACGCGTGCCTGATTTTTGATCGGTGACGGCTTGACCGGAGAAAAAACTCAGCTGCCAGGCCACGATGTCGTCGGTGGGATGGGCTGTGGCCGTCCAGTAGATGCCGGATTTGATATTGCGAAAGGGATGACCCGCCGGCAGTGAAGGATCTTGTTGATCGAGATCGACCAAGGTTTTGATTTCGTCGATGCTCGGTGCGCGCCAACCTTGCCGGCCGCCCACGGTTTTCGTCGCACAACGGCTTATCGAACGATCCCACACATCGAAGATGTAATCCGGCTCCCGTTCCCAGACCAAACCGCTCGCGGCATCTTTCACCGCCTCGTCGTTCAAGACCAGCACGAAACGGGAGCTGCCTTCATCAGCATGGGCCTGCCCCAGCATGATGACGACCCGGAGGAAGACTGAACCGGCGAAGAATCGACAGACGTTCGACAATATATGCATCGCCCGGCAGTGTGCCCGATGTCTCGCGGCTTTTCAAGGATGGGTGCGGTGGAGCGAGGGGCGCTACCAGTCCAGCTGCCGGAATTGTCGCCGGAGGAGCTCCGCACCCCAGCACAGCGCCAGCAGCATCAGCGCGGTTCCGATGCCGTATGACAACTGAGCCAACCGATGGTCATGCTGCAACCACCCGAGCATGGTGAGGAGATTGTTCCAGTCATGGGCATCGACTTCTTGTCCGGTGAAGCCGCCGAGCAGCATGAGATCCATCGCGCGGGCATCATTGATGTAGGGTGCGACATCCATGAAGTTCTCGGCCGTCCACCAGAGCGCGACCGAGCCGCCGAAGGGATCACGGGTCTTGAGCAGAAACGTGGCCAGACAGACAAGCGGCATGAGGACCTGCCCGAGGCTGCCGCCGAGGATAGTCATAAACCGCCCGAACGGCATGAACAGGAGATGGCCGGCCTCATGGAACGGCAGGTTGACCAGATGCAAAAACGATTCGCCCGTGTAATTCGTATCGAGGGGAGTGGTCATGGATCTCCACCCCCACAGGGCTAGCAACAGAAAGAGCAGCACCCGCCCTGCGAAGTAGAAGGGATTGACGGACTCCTCCACCGTAAACAGCCAGTCCTTGGCAAGCCTCAGCCCGATCGATTCCTGAAGCGGTGGGCGCTGAATCCTGGAGGCAGTACGCGGTGGCGCCGCGGAACATTTCACGAAAATAATGCCGCAACGATCACACTCAACCCGATCGTCGCCCTGTTGCCATCTGCATTTTGGACAATGCATCGATCAACGGAGCACGAACGGTTCCCATGAAAACGTCATGGCGAAGATGGCCAGGGCAATCCATCCAACCAGCACGCGAGTGCCCCCCAATTCACGCTCAGGATTCAGTACCGGCGGATGCGCCAGTCCCATCATACCGACCAGCCCCACCCACAAGAACCATCCCTTCCAACCCAGCCAACCGAACAACATGAGAATTGGCACGAGAGCGACCGCCACACTACGTTGCCTCGCTCCCCACAGAGCGTAAGCGACGTGGCCGCCGTCGAGTTGTCCGAGCGGAAGCAGGTTGAGCGAGGTGATGAAGAGTCCGAACCAGGCGGCAAAACCGATCGGATGGAGCACCACATCCGCGGTGGGCGAGAGCGGACCGATCACGAGCCACGAGACGAATTGCAGCAAGAGCGGCTCTCCGAGATGGAGGCCGTAGCTGGTTTGAATGGGCACCACCGTGGATAACCGGAGGCCGACCACCAACGCGATCACCGCCACCACAAACCCGGCGATCGGTCCAGCGACGCCGATATCGAATAATGCCCGGCGGTCAGTCATCGGCGCCCGCATTCGGATGATGGCGCCGAACGTTCCGACGAAATGCGGCAGCCCCGGCACAAACAGCGGAAGCGACGTCGGCACTCGATGGATACGCGAGAGCACATAATGGCCGAGTTCATGGGTCACCAGGATGCCCAGGAGAGTCGCGGCAAATGGAATGCCCTTCCATAACGCCAACGGGTCGTCCCTGAGAAAGTTCCAGGGACCGACCAGGGGATTCGCGTTGGTTTGGTAGGCGCCGGCCCAGAGCACCGTGAACACCGTCGACAGAAACAGCAGCCCCGGCAGGATCAAACTGGAGAAGAGCGGCCGTTTCTCTTCGACCCACTCGTCCTCTTCGCTTTCCTCAAACGAGGCAGGGATCAGTTCACCCGAAGACTGGTTCTGCTCCGACTCGTCACGGCTCATCAAACGCTTCTGACCTCAGCAGGCTGGTGAAGACACATTTTTCGATGTCCAGGAGGATTGTGGCGCCCAAAGTCCATGATCGCATCACCAGATTCTACAGGATG